>DATEEV010000322.1:0-34538 GCA_035281005.1 Microthrixaceae bacterium
TTTTTCCATCCCCCCACCGTCCACCCCACGAACTGGCGGTCGAACGTGGCGCCCCGCGCCACGTTCGGTGGAGTCACTCGGGTCGGACGTCACTGTCAGACCTCCTGGGTTGACTGCGCCATGCAGCAAGAGCACGACATCCGGGAGATCGCGGCCGCTCAGCACGGTGCGTTGAGCAGGAATCAGCTCCGAGAGGCCGGTGTCGATCGGTACACGGTTCGGCGCCGAATCCAGGCGGGCCTGCTCGTCAAGGTCTCGCCCCGGGTCTTCATCGTCCACGGCTCGCCCCCGACCGACACCCAGCGATGTTGGTGTGCCGTGCTGGACGCCGATGGGGTGATCTCGCACGATTCCGCGCTTGCGTCCTGGGGAACACCCGGCTTCGACCTCATCGACCTCGAGGTGACGCGACTCCGCGGTGGACGGGAGCGCGAGTCTCACCTCGCCACGGTCCACGAGCCTCGCTTGCTCATGCCGCATCACCTCACGATGTTCGGCGACGTCCCGCTCACCACCCCGGCGCGGACCTTGTTCGATGTCGCCGGACGGCTTCCGCCGCGTCGACTCGAGCGCGCCCTCGACACGATGTGGGCCGCGGGCCTGGTGAACAGGGCCGTGCTCGACCAGATGATGGACGACCTCGCCAAACGCGGGCGGCCGGGAATCTCCACGATGCGAGACCTGTTGGCCGACCGGGCCGCGCATTACCGGCCGCCCGAGAGTGGGCTCGAAGCCCGCTTCCAGGATCTGATGAAGCGGGCGGGTCTGGGATCGTTCGAGCGACAGGTGAACGTCGGCGGTGAGGACACCTGGCTCGGCCGATCCGACTTCCGTCACCAACGACGTCCTGTGGTGGTGTTCGTCGACCATGCACGCTGGCACTCCGCCTTGATCGATCGTCGCCGGGACGAGGAGCAACGCCGTGAGCTCGAGGATGCCGGCTTCGAGGTGGTCAGGGTCACCGACGTGGACGTGTGGCATCGCCCCGCTCAGGTCGTCGAGCTGGTGCGAGTGGCGGTGGACCGCTCCGGCTCGCGGATCGTGGCGTGAGGCGCCACGTTCGACCGCCAGAACGCCGAGGGCGTCTCGGATCGTGGCGCCAGGCGCCACGTTCGACCGCCAGAACGCCGAGGGGTGTCTCGGATCGTGGCGCCAGGCGCCACGTTCGACCGCCAGAACGCCGAGGGGTCGGGCTACCTGCCGGTCGGCAGGGGAGGCGGGGGGAGGTCGGCGAGGTGGGATGCGAGGCGGTGGGCGAGCGCGCAGATCGTGAGGGTCGGGTTGTACCCGGCCGATGTCGCGAAGATCGACGAGTCGGCGATCGAGAGCCCCTCGACGTCCCAGCACCTCCCCGTCGGATCGACCACGGACCGCGCGTGGTCCGCGCCCATCCGAGCCGTTCCCATGATGTGGTAGCTCGCCGGAGCCAGGCCGAGGCCGTGTCCGCGAATCTGCTCGACGGTGCCCTGGGGCGGCGTGGTGGTCGTGAACGCCCACTCGGCGCCGGCCTCGCGGAGGATCGCTTCGAGGATCGGGCCGTAGTGCGCGGAGGTCACGAGCTCGTGCTGATGCGGCCGATAGGTGATCCGGCCGATCGGGCGGCCCCAGGCGTCGCGGCCTGTCGGATGCAGGTCGATCGTGTTCGTCGGTTGGGCGAGGTCCTCGGCCTGCAGCGTGAACACCCACAACCGTCGCCGCAGCGACGAGTCGCGCATCGCCGCCGCGTGATGTGGCCCCGGGCCGTACGAGCGCGCTTCGGTGATCGGGCCGGCAGCCGAACCGTGCTCGACGAGCCCGCCCCGGATCCATGGCAGCCCGGCGTCGGACGCCGCCGCCCGCGCTCGCGCATCCCCGTCGATGAAGTCGTCGTGCGCGTGGGTGACCGCCCGACCGCGGTCACCCCAGAGCGGGAAGGGAAACCCGCCGACGCTCAGCGTCTGGAAGTGGAACATCAGGTTCCGGCCCACCTGACCTGACGAGTTGGCCACGTCGTCGAGCAACAGCAATCGCGGCGTCTCGAACGCCCCCCCGGCGAGCACCACCTGCCTCGCGCGGACCTCGTGCTCAGCACGACTCGCGTCGAGGTAGCGGACGCCGGTCGCCCGACGCCCCGACGCATCCCGAGTGATGCCGATGACATACGACTCAGGTCGCACCTCGCATCGCCCGGTGCGCAATGCGCGACGCAGCAGCGCCACCGGCTCACCTTTCGCCTCGATCGCGCACCCGTGCATCCCGCAGAACCCGCAGTTGGTGCACGCCGGGCGACCGTCGTACGGGACCGAGTTCACCCCGGTCGGCGCGCGGTAGGGGTGGTAGCCGAGCGACGTCGCCGCTGCGGACGAGAGCACCGCGCCGTACATGTCGGCACCAGGTGGCATCGGGAACGGTGCCGACCGCCACGCCGCGAACGGGTTCGTCTCCTCGCCGGCCACGCCGACTCCGTACTCGGCGGCGGTGTAGTAGGGCTCGAGGTCGTCGTAGCCGATCGGCCAGTCGACGACGTCGGCCCCGTCGACCGGGCCGAGCGTGGAACGCAGCGCGAAGTCGACCTCCCGGAACCGGGGAAGCTTCGCATCGGCATGAACCCCTCCACCACCGACCGTGGAAGGGATCGCGTGGCAGTCACCGACCAGCAGGTCCTCGCCGTCGTCGACCGATCGACGGTAGGCACGTGGCTCGGTGATCGGGTCGGGGCCGAGGAAGTGGCGTTCGACGAACTTCACCTCGTCGTTCGAGAAGTGGCCGAGTGGTTCGAACGGTGCTTCGAGCGACAGCAGGTGGTTGCGACCCTTCTCGAGGACGATCACCGCCCAGCCCGCGGTGCACAACACATCGGCCACCGTCGAGCCCGCAGGGCCCGACCCGACGATCACCGCATCGCAATCGAGATCAGCCACCGAAGGTCACTTCGTCGTCGGTCCAGCCCCGGGGCTGGGTGTCACCGGCGAACCCGATGGCGTCCCAGCCCGCCCCGTCACGGTTGCCGCCGTACACCGGGTCGCCGTAGAGCGACTGGCACGCGTGGGCGAACAACAGGTCCCGGAGCTCCTCGGGAGCCTCGGCCAATCGGGCCTCACGTTCGTCGAGGCCGAGATGGGCGAAGTCGTCACCCAGGCCAGCCAGGCCGTCGCGGTAGACCTCCTGCCAACCGCGGATCGCCCCGTTGAACTCCCGCTCGGGACGCCCGAGCGATCCTTCGATCCGGACTCGCCAGCCGAGCTCCTCGGCCGCGCCGAGCGGGAGCCAGCCGTCGAACCCGGCCACTCCACCGTGACGGCCGGAGAACGGACCACCGGCCCAGATGTGTGGTGGATCGAACAAGAAGGCGCCGAGCACCCGGTCGACGAAGTTCGCGCCCCCCGCCTCGCCGGCACCCGGCCCGAGCGCGTCGCCGGGCATCACCGTGTCGAGGGCCGCGCTGAGCGCGGCGAGCTCGGCCTCGGTCAGCCAGTCCGGCATCAGGTGCCGATCGCGACGTCGAGCCCGCTTCCGAATCCCCCCGTCATCGGCCAATGATGACACCGGACATCGGTGTCAGGGTCGAACGTGACGGTGGTAGAAGGTGGCCGTGGCGGATGGGATTGACGACGGAGTACTGCGGGTGAACCGCAATCTCTCGATCCCGCTGTCGGAGCTGTCGTGGCGATTCTCCGGCTCCGGAGGGCCCGGTGGTCAGCACGCGAACACCTCGAACACCAGGGCTGAGGTCCGATTCGACGTCGAGGGCTCACCCTCGCTCGGGCCGTGGCGACGCGCCCGGCTCCTCGAGCGCCTCGGCCCGGAGGTTCGTGTCGTCGCGTCCGACGAGCGCTCCCAGGCGCGCAATCGAGCACTCGCGCTCGAGCGCCTCGCGGCGCGACTCGCGTCCGCACTTCACGTCGAGACCCCCCGCCGGCCGACGAAACCGACGCGGGGGTCGAAGGAGCGACGCCTCGACTCGAAGCGCCGCCGCTCTGATACGAAGTCGAACCGACGACGACCGGGAGCAGATGAATGACCGACGGGCTGACCGACGAGCAGCAGCAGAAGATGCGACGCGCCGTGCCGGCGGTGATGACGTCGTCGCCGTTCATCGCCTCCATGGGAGCGGTCTTCGATCGCTATGACCCCGACGACGTGGTGATGCGGATCCCGTTCCGCGACGAACTGACCAACGACGGCGTCGTGTACCACGGTGGCGTCATCGCTTCTGCGCTCGACACCGCCGGTGCCGCGTGCGCGTGGTCGAACCACGACTTCGACCGCGGCAGCCGCGCATCGACGGTGTCGATGACGGTGCAGTACGTGGGCTCTGCGCGCAACTCGGACCTGGTGTGCACGGCTCGGACCGTGCGCCGGGCGAAGGAGCTGATCTTCACCGAGATCCTTGCGACCGACGACGAGGGTCGCGTCGTCGCCCACGCGGTCCAGACCTACCGCATCGTGAAGTGACCCGACCGCTCAGCGGTATTCGGGGTTGACGAAGCCGAATCGCTCCCCCTGGCCCCACTCGCGCTTCTGGTTGCCGTGGGCCGGGATGCCACCGGCGTCCTTCAGCATCCGCGCCAGGTGCAACAGGTTCCAGGTCATGAATGTCAGATTGCGGTTGGTGAAGTCGTTGTCGAACCCCAACCCGTCGTCGCCGTAGGAAGCGCCGGGGCCGATCTCGCCGATCCAACCGGCGTCGGCCTGCGGCGGCACCACGAAACCGAGGTGCTGCAACGAATACAGCAGGTTCATCGAGCAGTGCTTCACCCCGTCCTCGTTGCCCGTCACGAGACACCCACCCGTGCGGCCGTAGCAGAGGTACTGGCCCTTGTCGTTGAGCTCACCCGAGTACGAGTACAGGCGCTCGATCACCCGCGTGCACACCGACGACTTGTCGCCCAGCCAGATGGGCGTGCCGATCACGAGGATGTCGGCCGCGAGCACCAGCTCCTGGATCGCCGGCCAGTCGTCGACGTCGGCGCCGTGCTCGGTCATGTCGGGCCACACGCCGGGAGCGATGTGGTGGTCGACCGCGCGCACCAACTCGACGCCGACGCCCTGGGCGCGCATCAGGTCGATCGACCGGTCCATCAGTGTCTGGGTGTGCGAGAGCCCGGGTGATGGGGTGAGCGTGCAGTTCACGTAGACCGCTCGCAGATCGTCGTAGTGGCTCGGTGCGTCGGACATCAGGCCTCCCTCGTCGAGGTCCAGTCTGGCGATGCGCTCAGGGTGTTACGAGCCGGATCGCGACCCTCGCGGTTCAGTCGAGGTTCCGAAGTGAAGCAGGGAGCGCCAGCGACCGAGCCTGATCGGAGGAAGCCTCGACCATGAGGATCAGTCGACGACGGCAAGGGCGCCCTCGGGGCAGTTGGACACGCCTTGGCGGGCCTTGGCCTCATGCTCGGGCGGCACGTCACCCGCGACGCGCACGACACAATGGCCGTCGTCATCGGCATCGAAGATCTCGGGGGCCAGCGCGTAGCAACGTCCGTGCCCGGTGCACATCTCCGCGTGCAGCTCGATCCTCATCGCGCGCCGCCGGCCCCGAACGTCAGGGGCAGGTGCTCGATCTCCCGGATGCCGGGGGAGTAGTTCAGCTCGGCCCCGTCGGGCACGCGGTAGTCGGGGATCCGCCGATGCAGCTCCTCCAGCGCGATCCGCAGCTCGAAGCGCGCCAAGTGGGAGCCCAGGCACCGGTGCGGGCCTCCGCCGAACGCAAGGTGTCGGTTCGCCTCGCGGGAGAACTCGAGGTTCCCCGCAGTGTCGCCGAACTCGGAGGGATCGGTGTTGCCCGCCCCGAGCATCACCACGACGTGGTCCCCGGGCGTCATCTCCACGCCGTGCATCTCGAACGGCGCCTTCACCACCCGCAGCACCTGCATCACCGGGGTGTGGACGCGCAACAGCTCCTCGATCGCGGCAGGGATCCGATCAGGGTGCTCGACCAGCTCGTCGCGGCGAGCCGGTTCCCGGCCGAGATGCGCGATCGAGCAGTCGAGCGTGGAGGTGACCGTGTCGAGGCCGCCCAGGATGAAAAGGAACCCGACGTCGAGCATCTGGTCGTCGCTCATCGTCTCGCCGTCGATCTCGCCCTGCGCGAATCGGGCGAACACGTCGTCGCGCTCGTTGGAGCGTCGATCGCTGATCACGGTCTGGAAGTAGTCGTAGATCGCGGTGCCGGTGTCGCGTCGAACCTGAGCGGCGACCTCGGGATCGTCGGCTGCTGCCGGGTGGTGGATCTGCGGACGGATGATGTTGTCCTTCCACTCGAGGAAGGTGTCGATCTCGTCGAGCGGAAGGCCGCACAGCTGCAGGAACACCGTGCACGGCAGCGGCACCGAGAAATCGGCGTGGAAGTCGCACTCGCCGCGATCGACGAACCGGTCGATGAGCTCGTTGACGAGTTGGCGCACGTCGGCCTCGAGCGGCACGAAGTGCCGCATCGCCAGATGGGGATCCATCACGCGTCGGTACTTGGCGTGTTCGGGTGGATCGATCTGCAACGGGATCAGCGGCCGGGTCTGGCCGATGTCGACCGCGGAGATCTCCGAGCTGAAGATCTCTGGATGCTGCAACGCGAACTTGACGTCCTCGTAGCGGCTGATGACGTGCGTGCCCGGCATTCCCATCATCAAGGCGATGGGAGCAGCGTCGCGGAGCGCGTCGTAGAAGGGCACCGGGTCCGCCGCCACCTCGGGGCAGAACGGGTTCGCCGACCGGTTGGCCGCGTCGACGAACGAATCGGTGCTGGTGGTGTCGGTCATGGTCGCTGCTCCATCAATGGGTGACCTCGCTCAGGTGGTGAGCTCGGCGGGTGGGGGGTCGAGTCGGAAGAGCCGCGCTGCGTTGCGCCAACAGATCGCGTCAACCTCCGAATCGGGGAGGTCGGCGAGGGCCGCAGCCGCGCGTTGGCTGCTCTCGGGCCAGGTGGAATCGGCGTGCGGGTAGTCGGTCTCGAGCACGATCTGGCCGACGCCGATCTGATCGCGGAGCACGAGCGACGACGTGAGGTCGATCACACCGAACCAGAACGCCCGCCGGAGCACGTCGCTGGGATGCTCGTCACCCCGCCACGAATGCTCGCCGGAGGCGGAGTGGTCCATCACGTAGTTGATCCGGTTGATGAGCATCGGGACCCAGTCGATGCCTGACTCGGCCAGGCAGATGCGCAACCGTGGGAAGCGGACCGGAACGCCCGACCACAACCAGTCGGCGCAGGTCACCAGCGCATTGACCGGGAACAAGGTCGTGAGCAGCTCGAGCGGCGCGCCGGGCGCACGCGATGCCGACCATCCTGACGACGCGCAGTGCAGGCACACGACGGTGCTGGTCTCTTCACACGCGGCCAGGAACGGGTCCCAATGATCGGTGTGCAGTGACGGCAGGCCGAGGTCGACGGGTTGCTCGAGAAAGCTGACGGCGCGAAAACCGCGTTCGGCGTTGCGCCGCACCTCGCTCGCGGCGAGGACTGGATCGGCGAGCCACGGGATCTGGAGGGGCACGAATCGCGCTGGCGCGGCGCCGACCCACTCCTCGAGGTGCCAGTCGTTCCACGCGCGCACGCAGGCCAACCCGAGCGCGGGGTCCGAGCAGCGGGCGAAGGTGGAGCCCGCGAACCCGGCGATCAGCGACGGGTAGTTGACCGACGCCCACACTCCGTCGAGGTCCATGTCGTTGAGTCGGGCCACGGGGTCCCAACAGCCGCGGCGCATGTCGTCGAAGTTGGCCGGCTCGAGCGACCACTCCTCCTTCGGCCGCCCCACGACCGCGTTCAGGCCGATCTGTGGATGTCGCTGGCCGTCGAACACCCAGGCCTCGTGGCCGGCAGCGTCGACCTCGACCCGGGGCGCGAGCTCGGCCAACGCCGACGGCACCCGTCCCTCGAAGAGGTCCGGTGGTTCGACGAGGTGGTCGTCGACGGAGATGATCGTCGTCACGCGGCACCTCCGATGCCCGACCAGCAGAACCGCCAGAGCCGCTCGCCGGCGAGGTCCGGAGCGTCGCCGCGCCCGAGGACGACGTCGTCGATGGTCACCAGCGTCAGACTGAACACCATCGCCGCGGTGTCGCGGGGATCAGGGTCGCCGTGGGCCACCAGCTCGACGACGAGGACGTCGAGCAACGGAGCCATGGCGACATCGAGCTCGAGCGGTCGGGTCTCGGCCAGTCGACGGTGCTCGCGGACGAGCACCTCGACGTAGCGGGACGCCCCCGCGGACACCAGCGAGAACATGCCGGTGACCCAGGCCCGTATCCGCTGCTCGGGGCCGCGGTGCCGCTCGACCATCTCGGCGAGCAGCTGCGCTCCGGCTGCGCAGTCCTCGGCGAAGAGCGCGCAGAGCAGGTCGTCCTTGCCGGCGAAGTGCCGGTAGAAGGCCTTGAGGGATCCGCCGGCTTCGCGGACCACCTGCTGCACGGTGAAGCCGGCCCCGGCGGTACCCGAGGCGAGGTCTCGAGCCGCGTCGACGTACCGGGTCGCCGAGTGCTGCTCCGTCCTGGCCTCGGTCGTCACCCCGTCCGTCATCTGAACCCCCGGCGACGGCCCGCCGTCCGGCATGGCCCTCGTTCGATCCCCATCGGTGCTCCCCATGAGGGGAGAACGATGTTCTCCGGCAGTCTGACACCGGCGTCAGGTCAGATCAATGACGATTCGCTCTCGCTCGGACCGGGTCAGCGCGTCCGACGGCGGAGCCGGGACAGGCGACGGTCCCAGGCGGCGCCGACGTCGGCCATCCAGGCGGACGCGTCATCGAGGGTGTCGAGCGTCGCGGCGAACCGGACCTCCCGCCCGACGCGCTCGGCCTGCACCAGGCCGGCCGCGTCGAGGGCCTGCAGGTGTTTGACCACGGCCTGGCGGCTGATCGGCAGGTCACGGGCGAGCTCGGTCGCGGTACCGGGCCCGGAGTCGGCCAGGCGTCGGATCATCGTGCGGCGGGTCGGGTCGGCGAGCGCGCCGAACACGGCATCGAGCGGGATGCCGAACTCCGACGACCTCACGCGACGGCGTGGACGGGCGCCGAAACCAGGTGGAGCATCGCGGCGCGCAGCTCCCACCGGATGGCCCGACGGGCCACGGCGCCCCGCGGCTCGGGCATGGCGCCGGCGCCGGCCAGTCGGGTCTCGGTGACGACGAGGCGACTTCCCGTCGAGGTCGCCGTGACCTCCAGCTCGACCCGACTCGCCCTCCCGCCGTCGGCCCACCACCGCCAGCCAATCCGCTCGCCCTCGACGACCTCGTCGACGAGCACCCGGTGGGTGATGTCGTCGTCGACGATCGTGCCGGTCGCGCCGGGAGTGATGTCGAGGTCGACCGCGTCGCCCAACCATGTGGCCAGCTCGGCGGCGTCGGACACGAGGTGCCAGAGCTCGCGGACGTCCTGATCGAGGTCGATGGTTCGCCGCACGCGCTCGACGGCGTGTTCGGAGTGGTGATCCGGGTGGCGGGCGGGGGAGGTGTCGAGGTCCGGCTCCATATGCAACCTAAGAGTTGCACAATCCCGGCCGTACGGGCAAGCTGTCCTCCGCAGGTGCAACCAAATGGTTGCGTGATCCTCCGGAGGTCCGATGTCCCAGCTGCTCGTCCCCACCGTCATCGAGTCGTCCGACCGCGGCGAGCGCGCGTTCGATGTGTACTCACGCCTCCTCGCCGAGCGCATCGTCTTCCTCGGCACGCCGATCGACGACACCGTCGCCAACCTCGTGATCGCGCAGCTCCTCCACCTCGAGTCGGCGGACCCCGATCGCGACGTCTCGCTCTACATCAACTCGCCCGGCGGCGACATGAACGCGTTGTTCGCCATCCACGACACGATGCAGTTCCTCCGTTGCGACGTGGCGACGATGTGTGTCGGCCAGGCGGCGTCGGCGGCCGCGGTGCTCCTGGCATCCGGTGCTCCCGGCAAGCGGCTGACGCTGCCGAACGCGCGCGTCCTCATCCACCAGCCCCACGGCGGGGTCGAGGGTCAGTCGACCGACCTCGAGCGCGCGGTCAGCGAGATCGTCGAGATGCGACGCCGGATGGTGGCGATCCTCATGGAGCACACCGGCCAGGACGAGGCCCGGATCCTCGCCGACATCGATCGCGACACGATCCTCCGCGGCGCCGATGCGGTGGCCTACGGGCTCGTCGACCACGTGATCGAGCGCCGTCAGCTCCAGACCGTGCGACCGCTCGCAGTAGAGACCGGGCGATCGGGAGCGGATCAGGTCGCGGCGCGGGCGTGAACCGTGGACGTGTGGCGCGCTGACCGCAACACGGTGCCGGGGCGAGCGTCGGTCATGACGCCGTCGGTGACGATCTCGACGCCGTTGACCAGCACGTGATCGATCCCGGTCGCCTCGCCGTAGAGCCGCCAGCCGCCTCCCGGCAGGTCGGTGCGGCTCACGATCGGCTCCGGCGCGATCCGGTCGGGGTCGAGCACCACCACGTCCGCGCAACAACCGACCTCGAGCCGACCGCGGTCGCGCAGCCCGTAGAGCCGAGCCGGTCGATCGGTGAGCAGTGCGATCGCCTCGGGCCAGTCGAGCAGCTCGAGGTCGACCACGGCGCGGCGGATCATCGTGGTCGGGAATCCGAACGTGGCGAGAAAGTCGAGGTGCGCGCCGGCGTCGGACGCGCCGATCACGCTGCGCGGGTCGCGCCACACATCGAGGCGGGCCTCCCAGTCGCGCCGGGTGTCGCCGTTGGGCGGGAACGAGAAGCCGGTGCGGAGGTCGTCGGCGAGCGCGACCTCGCACAACGCGTCGAACGGCGTGGCCCCCATCTCCCGGGCGACCTCGTCGACAGTGCGGCCCTCCCATCGGCGGGTCTCAGGGGAGCGGCACTCGCTCAACACGTACTGACCGAAGTTCGCCAGGCCGAACGCGGCGTCGCCGGCCGAGGCCATGAGTGCGGTGCGTTGCTCCGGTGACGCCAGGATCGCGGCGCGCTCGTCGACCGGGCAGGTCATGGCGTCTCGCCACCCCGGGATGGTGTCGAGGAGGAATCCCGACGCGAAGCTCAGGCGCGGCATCACCGGCGCCGGCATGGTGAGGCCGAGCACCCGGCCACCCAGCGCCGCGGCGCGGTCCGACGCCGCGAGCTGCTCGGCGGCCTGGGCCTCCAGCCCGGCCATCACGATCAGCACGTTCCAGTTGAGCGGACGGTCGGCCCTCGCCGACATCCGACCCATGACGTCGGCCTCGACGTCGGTGAACTGGCCGACGCCGGGAATGAATTCGAGGGTGGTGCCGGGATGGGAGCCGACCGTCTCGCAGAGGGCCAGCAACTCGGCTTCCGTCGCCAGCCTCGACGGAACCGGATCACCGTCGAAGTCGTTGTGCGTCGCCGCCCACGAGGACGAGAACCCGAGGCCCCCCTCGGCGAGCGAGCGTGCGAGCAGGGCCTGCATCGACGTCAGCTCGTCGTCGGTCGCGGCTCGTTCGCCTGCGGCCGCGCCCATCGTCACCCGTCGGATCGCCGAGTGACCGACGAGGAACCCGGCATTCGGGGCGAGCGTTCCCTCCAGGCGATCGAGGTACGAGCCGAACGACGTCCAGTCCCAGGCGCACGCAGCCTGCAACGTCTCGATGGGCATGCCCTCGACCCGGGCGAGCATGTGCATGAGGTAGTCGGCCTCGCTGCCCTCGAGCGGCGCGACCGAGAAGCCGCAATTGCCGCCGATCACCGTGGTGACGCCGTGGAGGGGCGACGGCGACAACGTCGGATCCCAGAACGCCTGGATGTCGTAGTGGGTGTGGAGGTCGACGAATCCGGGGATCACGAGGCGGCCCTCGGCGTCGATCGTCTGCCGGGCCGGCTCGTCGATCCGTTCCTCGACCGCCACGATCCGGCCGCCCGCGATGGCGACGTCGGCGCGCGTCCCTGCCTGCCCGGTCCCGTCGACGACGGTGCCGGAACGGATGCACACGTCGAGCATGGCCAAACCCCCTGGCGATCGCGAGGCGCTGACGCGGTCAGGTGCCCCACATGTTGGAGCGGACGAATTCGTAGATCCCGGCGAAGTCGGCTCGGGCCTTCTCGGGCAGGTCGACCACACCGCCCAACTGGTTGGCGCCCCACATGATGCGGGCGTTGTGCTCCACCACGAGCGCCGAGTGGAGAGCGTCGTCGACCGATCGACCCACGCACACCAGGCCGTGGTTCGCCATCAACGCGGCGGAGCGGTCCTTCAACTTGGACGCGACCTCGGTGGCGAGGTGCTCGCTGCCCGACTGCTGGTAATCGCAGATCGGCACGTCGCCGCCGATGTAGATCACGAACTCGTCGATCCCCGCCGGGATCGGCTTGCGGGCCACCGCGAACATCGAGGCGTAGCTGGCGTGGCAATGAACGACGGCGCCGACCTCTGCATAGGCCTTGAGGCACTCCAGGTGGAGCGACTTCTCCGAGGTGGGGCTGCGGTCACCCTCGAGCACCTCACCGTCGAGGTCGACGACGACCAGGTCGTCGAGGGTCATCTCGTCGTAGCCGAGCGACGAGGGTGTCAGCACGGCGCGGGTCTCGTCGATCCGACCCGACACGTTGCCGGCCGTGCCTTCGACGAGGCCGCGTGCGTACATGGTCTTCGCGGCGGCGAGGACCTCGCGCTTGATGTCGTCGACGTCGCCCATGTGGTCAGCTCCCCAGGACGTCGGGGTTGGCGCAGTGCGCGGGACGATCGCCACGGAGCAGCGCCGCCAGGTCGCGTGCGATCGTCAGCGAGTGGTTGGCCTCGGTGTCGTAGGTGGCGCCGCCGATGTGGGGCGTGAGCACCACGTTGGGCATCGACAGCAGCGCATGGCCCTCCGGCAGTTGCTCACCCTCGAAGTGGTCGAGCCCGGCACCGGCGAGGCGTCCCGACCCGAGCGCAGCGGTGAGCGCGTCGAGGTCGTGCAGGCCGGCGCGCGCGGTGTTGAGATAGATCGCACCGGCGCGCATGGCGTCGAATCGTTCGGCGTTCATCATCCCGAAGTTCTCGGGCGTGACCGCCGCGTGCATCGAGACGACGTCGGCCTCGCTCAGCAGGTCGACGAGGGAGTGGGTGGCGTCGGCAGCGAACGGGTCGTGGGTGATCACCTGCATGCCGAGGCCCTCGAGGCGCCACTTCGTCGCCCGACCGACCGAGCCCAGCCCGACGAGGCCGGCGGTCCGGCCGGCGATCTGCCAGGCGCGGAAGCGCTGATAGGGGATGGTTCCGTCGCGGTACACCTGCTGCTCGCGGACGTCGGAGTCGGCGGTCACGAGGTGTCGGTTCACCGCGAGCAGCAACGCCACGGTCATCTCTGCGACGCCGTCGGCGTTGCGCCCGGGCGCGTGCAGCACGGGGATCCCCTTGGCCGTCGCCGCTTCCACGTCGACGTTGGTCGGTTCGCCGCGGGTGGAACCGATCGCGACCAGCGGCCGGTCGAGCACCTCGCCGCTGCACATGTCGGCTTCGCAGATCACGACGGTGGCGCCGACTTCGTCGATGCGGGCGCCGAGCTTCGCCGGATCCCACAACCGCAAGGGTCGGCCTTCGACGATCCAGGGGTCCTCGACGACGTCGCAGGTCTGTTTCAGCAGTTCGAGGCCCTCGCCCCGGAACGGTGCGGTCACCAGCGCGACGGGGCGATCGGCAGCTGACACGGATGTCAATGTAGCCGCTACCTTTGAGAAGGTGACACAGACGTCAGGTTTGGACGAGGTCGATCCGTTCGAGGAATTCAACCGGGCGATGGGGGCCGACGGCGATGCCTCGCCCTACCCCGAGCTCGCCGAATGGCGGCGGGGCGCGCCGATCTTCGGCGGCCCGATCGACCTCGGAGAGGACGCGGTTGGCGCCTCGCACGACGTCGACGCGCTGGTCCCGACGACGATGCACGTCTTCACCGCCTATTCCTTCGACGCGGTCCAGGCGGTGCTGGGCGACGGCGAGTCGTTCAGCTCGGCGGGATATGCGGAGGTGATGGGTCAGGTCCTCGGACATTCGATCCTGGAGATGGACAATCCCGAGCACCGTGCCTACCGATCACTCATCCAGCAGGCGTTCACCCGCAAGGAGATGGAACGCTGGGAGGCAGAGCTCGTCGCACCGCTCGTCGACCGGATGATCGACGAGTTCGTCGACGACGGGCACGTCGATCTCGTCCGCGCGCTGTTCTTCCCGTTCCCGGTCAACGTGATCGCCGAGTTGATGGGCCTGCCCCCCTCGGACCTTCCGGAGTTCCACCGCTTGGCGGTCGAGCTGATCAGCGTCGTCAACGACTTCGAAAAGGCCGTGCAGGCGTCGGCGTCGCTGTGCGAATACTTCGGTGAGCTGGTTCACGAACGTCGTGGTTCGGAGGGGCGTGACCTCATCTCGGTGCTGGCCAACGTCCGTGCGCCGGACGGTCGACAGCTCGACGACGACGAGATCTTCTCGTTCCTGCGGCTGCTGCTGCCGGCCGGGGCCGAGACGACCTACCGCTCGTCGTCGAACCTGATGTTCGGGCTGCTGTCCCATCCCGACCAGCTCGAGGCGGTCCGCGCCGATCGATCGCTGTTGCCCCAGGCCATCGAGGAGGGCCTGCGCTGGGAGCCTCCGTTGTTGACGATCGTGCGCACCGCGACCCGAGACGTCGAGGTGTGCGGGGTGCAGGTGCCCGCGGGCTCGACGGTCGTCACCAATCTGGGCTCGGCGAACCGAGATGAGCAGCGCTGGGACGACCCCGACCGCTTCGACATCTTCCGAGAACGTCGCCCGCACCTCGCGTTCGCGCACGGGCCCCACATGTGCCTCGGCATGCACTTGGCGCGGATGGAGACCACGGTCGTGCTCGGCGCACTGCTGGATCGGCTCCCCCAGCTGCGGTTCGATCCGGCGGCCGAGCCCGCCTTCATCTCGGGGATGACGTTCCGTGCGCCGCCTCGGTTGGCGGTGACCTGGGGCTGACCGCGACCTGGCCGACTGGGGCCCGACTCAGCGGCAGGCCGCGGGGTGAGCCCGTCGGGAACGCTCCCGGTCGAGATCGATGACCTCGGCCAGATGGTCGGATGCGACCTGCTCGGGCTGGCGGGTCGCACGGAACATTGGGGCGTCGGGCGCGGGGATCCGTGCGCGCCGACGCCCCTCTGTTCTGTGAGCCGCACGGACAGAGGGCGATTCCGTGCGACTCGACCGGTTTCCCGCCGGTACCGAATGAAGCTCGCCTGCCACGAGGAGCAGTGTCGTCATGCAGTGTTTCGCAGCGGTTTCGCCCCGATGTCAGGCCTTCGAAGAGTGTGTGCCGCGAGTGAGCATGTGGACGGGGGCCGCACAGCGCCCAGCCGAGCGGCGTGCCCAGGCAACTACGATCGCCCCAACGCTCGGCTGCATCGCGGACGACCTCGTCGAGCCTCACCTCCGGAGCTGATCGTGGCACGAGGCGCCAACTCAAGAGCGACGAACTCGACTGGCGCCCGGACGTCGTCGCCCACCTCGGGACGCGAGCTGCGGGCCCAGGGCCGCCAGACCATGACCCGCCTGCTCGACGCCGGCGCCGAGGCGTTGGCCGAGAGCGGTTACCACGGCACGCGCGTCGACGACGTGGTGCGCTTCGCGGGCGTGTCCCACGGCACCTTCTACCTCTACTTCTCGAACAAGGAGGACCTCTTCCGCGCCATGGCCACCCGATGCGCCGAGGACATGGAGGCATTGGCCAGTGAGCTGGGCGAAGTCGGCCCGGACCAGGCAGGTCTCGACGAGCTGCGCCGTTGGATCGGGGAGTACTTCTCGCTGTATCGGTTGCACGGTCCGGTCATCCGGGCGTGGGCGGAGAACCAGATCGACGACCGGGCGTTGCAGAAGCTGGGCGCGCGGTCGTTCGGACACATCACCGGGACCTTCGCCGACCGCCTCGAATCGGCTTCGCCGCGTCCGGTCACCTCGGTGGATCTGCGCGCCGCCGCGCTGTTGGCCATGCTCGAGCGCTTCGCGTACCTCGCCGTGCGTCGCAACCTCGGTTGGGACGACGCCGCGATGCTGACCACCATCGCCGTCCTCGCTCATCGGGGCTGGTTCGCCGAGACCTGAGTCCGGCCGATCGTCCGTTGTTCCGCCGAGTAGGCAGCAGCCTCGGCGTGACCGTTGCTGTGCTTGAATGTTCCCCGAACCTGACGCTCACGTCAGGTCGGGGACGAGCACAACCACGGGGGACCGGGTGGATTTCAGCGAGTACATCGGCATGCCGCTCGGCTCGGGCACGCTCGTGGTCGAGCGAGGGCCGCTCACCCAGTTCGCGCAGGCGATCCACGACGCCAACCCCGTCTATCGCAACGCGGAGGTCGCCTCCGCCGCCGGCTTCGACGGCATCCCGGCGCCGCCCACCTACGGCTTCATCGCGCAGAACTGGGGGCGCTGGGAGGAACGACAGACCGGCGACGGCGAACCCGCTCGGAACCCGATGGCCGAGGTCATGGGCGGCCTGCTCGCGAACGGCGGCCTGATCCTGCACGGCGAGCAGACGTTCACCTATCACCGGCCGCTCGTGTCAGGTGAGGTGCTGAGCTACGAGGGCAAGGTCGCCGATCTTTACCAGAAGCCCACCGGTGATCGGACCATGACGTTCCTCGTCACCGAGACCACGTACACCGATGCCGACGGTGAGCCCGTGCTGACGTCGGTGATGAACCTCATCCACCGCAGTTAGGCCGGGGGACCGGGCTCGGGTCGATCAACCGCCTTGCGGAGCTCTCGGACCGCCTCGGGAACCGCGGCGGCCAGGAATTCGAGGTCGTCGACCGTCTCGCGGCACGCCTGGAAACCGAAACCGACGCGGTCGACGTAGCTCACCACGGTGAGGTTCATCCCGCACCCTTCGAACAGCGGTCCCATCGGAAAGATGTCGGACACCCGTCCGCCGTCGAGGAACAGGGGGACCCGTGAGCCGGGCACGTTCGAGATCACGAGGTTGATCGGGGTCGGGATCCGCGCGATCAACCCCAACCGACTGACGACGGCCATGGGTGCCTTCAGCAACGCGGCGGGCGCGAGCCCGAGCAGCGCGGCGAGCGAACCTCGGCCGCTCCGTTCGTGCACGGTCTTCGCCACCCTCGCCGAGCGACTCACGAACTCGAGCCGGTCGAGCGGTTCGTCGAGGTGCACCGGCAGCGCGAAGAACATCGTGCCGAAGTGGTTCCCCGAGGGGTGATCCGGGTCCTCGTGCTCGGCGACGGGGATCGCGGCCACCAGCGGACGGTCGGGCAGCTCGTCGCGCTCGAGCAGGTACCGGCGTAGTGCTCCGGCACAGACGGTGACGATGATGTCGTTGAGCGTGCCGCCGGTCTCCGCGCGCACCTCGTCGAGGTCGGACCGGGCGACCTGCAGCAGCGAGACCTGCCGGGTCGGTCCGAGCGAGCCGTTCATCGCGAGCTTCGGTGCCTGCATGGGCACGGCCGCCTCGTCCTCGGCGCGCATCCCGACGAGCTCGCCGAGGAACCCGACGAGGTGGGGCACGGCTCGAGGGAGCGAAGCCGCCCACTCGAGGGTGCTGCCGACGGCTTCCCGTGCCAGCTCGTAGGTGCTGGGCGCCGCCTCGGGGTGGCGCTCGAGCGGAGGGGTCACCGGCGGCTGGGCCTCGAGATCGAAGAAGAGGGCCAGAGACGCGACGCCGGTGACGCCGTCGAGCACCGCGTGGTGCACCTTGCAGACGATCGCGATCTCTCCACCTGCGAGGCCGTCGACGAACCAGAACTCCCACAGCGGCTTGTCGCGTTCGAGCGGGCTGGAAGCGAGCACCCCGACGGCCTCGGCGAGCGCGGTCAGATCGCCGGGTGCGGGCAGCGAAGTTCGCAACACGTGGCGGGTGATGTCGAGGTCCTCGTCGTCGATCCACACCGGGCCGTTGATCCCGCCGGTCTCCGCGAGCGTGCGCCCGAGCGCCGGCACCAGAGGCAGTCGATCGTCGACACGCTGCTGGAACCGTTCGAACAGTGCGTGGCGGGGAACGCCGGGGTCGGGCTCGATCACGGCAACCGCCAGGACGTGCATCATCTGGCAGTCCGTCTCGAGCCCGAGTAAGGCCCGATCAATTGGTCCGAGTCGCTCCATGGGCCGCCTTCCCGTGCCGCCCTCAAGTGCTACCGCGCCCTCCAGGACCGATCGCGCCTGGATCGTAGACCCGGTCGGAGGCCGAGCGTATGGAGCCGCACGCGATGTTCATCAGTGTTCATCTGCGCTGCGAATCGATGTGGCACCGGACCACTGGAAATCCCTCATCTGGCTCGACATTGGCGCTCAGCGGGTGACGATCAACCCGTCGAGGGCCACGACCCCGTCGGGTCGCACCACGAGCGGGTTGATGTCGATCTCGGCGATCACATCGGCGAAATCGAGCGCGAGCCGCTGCACCTTCATGATCACGTCGACGACACCACTGACATCGCCGGCCTGCTGGCCCCGCGCCCCGACCAACAGCTTCGAACCCCGGGTCTGGTTGATCATCCGCCGCGCCTCGGTGCGATCGAAAGGAGGCACTCGGGTGGCGATGTCGTCGAACAACTCCACGAACACGCCGCCCAGCCCGAACGTGACCGTGGGGCCGAACAGCTCGTCGTACGACACACCGACCAGGCACTCGAGGCCCGGCTTGGCGGTCTCGCAGACCAACACGCCGTCGATCCTCGCGCCAGGGGCGTGCTTGGCGGCCCGCTTGACCAGCTTGCCGAAGACCTCACGGATGTCACGGCCCGAGTCGATCCCGAGGCGGACCAGCCCGAGGTCGCTCTTGTGGGCGATGTCGGGCGAGGCGATCTTCATCACCACGGGGCCCTTCATCTGTCGGGCAGCCTTGGCCGCCCGGTCGGGGCTCGAGCACAACACGTCGCGGGTGACCGGGATCCCGTAGGCGGCGAAGACCAACTTCGACTCGTGCTCAGAAAGGGAGGTGCCGGACGCCAACCGCTCCGCGACCCCGCTCGCCGCGCGAGACCGGCGCGACGGCACCCGGTCGAACGGGGAGCGGTACCGCGCCTTGAACTCGTGGTGCTCGAAGTACGAGCGGGCCGCGAGTACGCAGTTGTGGAAGGTACGGAACGTCACGAGCTTCGACGACGAGCACAGCACCTCGTTGAAGGCGCGGCCCTCGGTCGGTGAGCCCCACACCACGAGGATCGGCTTGTCCGTGGTCTCGGCCGCGGCGACGAGCTGCTGAGCGAACGGCACCGACATCGACTCGACCGCTCCCGTGATGGGCACGATCAGCAGATCCACGGCAGGGTCGGCGAGAATCGCGTCGAGGATCTTCGGGCCCTTCATCGTGTCGGCCGATGGAGCACCGCCCGAGTCGACGGGGTTGTGCACCCGGAGGTAGCCGGGGATGTGACGTCGCAGCTCGGCGCAGGTCAGCCGTCCCAGACGCGGCAACGACATGCCCGCCTCGGCCACCAGGTCGGCCATGTGCGCGCCGGTGCCGCCCGAGATCGCGTACACGCACACGTTTCGCCTACCGGGTCGGATCGGCGCCCTGGTGCGGGCCAGGGTGGAGGCCACGTCGGTGAGCTCGTCGAGCCCGTCGACGCGGGTCACGCCGAACTGTCGGAACACGTCGGACGTGACCCGGTCGCTGCCGGTCAGGTGGCCGGTGTGCGACTTGGCCATCGACGCGCCCTCGTCGGTTCGGCCGACCTTGATGCACACCAACGGAACGCCGACCTTCGCGGCGTGGTCGGCGGCGAGCATCAGGGTCCGGCCATCCTTGAACCCCTCGATGTAGGCCGCGATGGCGCCGGTGTCGGGCAGGTCGGCGAAGTACTGCACGAAATCGGCGAACTCGAGATCGGACTCGTTGCCGGTCGGCGCCCAGTGGCTGAGCTTCACGCCCAGATCCTGGGACTGGAACACCGGGCGGCCCTGATGGCCGGATTGGGTGATGAGCGTGATCGCGGGGCCGTCGAGCTCGTCGCGGAACGTCTCGAAGGCGTTCAGGTTGGTGTTGGGTCCGAGGAGGTGGGTCTCGCCCGACTCGATGAGCCGCTCGAGCTGTTGCTGGAGCTTCTCTCCCGACCTTCCGACCTCGCTGAACCCGGCACCGAAGATCACGGCGAACGCGGGCTTCTTGTCGAGCACCTGCTTGAACATCGCGACCGAGTCGCCGACCAGGATCACGGCGAGGTCGAGCTCGTCGGGCACATCGCCGATCGTCGCCACGCACGGCACACCGTCGAGGGTGTCGTACTTCGGGTTGACCGGGTGCACCTTCGCACCGAACTGCTCGCCCCAGGCTCGGATCTTCCGCCACATCGCGGTGTTCGGCCCGCGCCCGGAGTCGGTGGCGCCGATCACCGCCACGGTCTTCGGCCGGAAGAATCGCTCGAGGTCGACGTCTCGCAGGCGGGTGGGGCGGCCGCTCACATCGCGTGGCAGTCCGTCCGCCGTCATGGGCGGATACTACTGGACGACCTCGTCAGCCTCGCCCGGGTGTTCAAGTGATCTGGTGCTCGATCGCCCATCGGATGAGCTCGTGACGCCGGGTCAGGTGGAGCTTGGCGAGGGTGTTCCGCACGTGGTTCTCGACCGTCTTGGGTGAGATGAAGAGCTCTTCGGCGATGTCCTTGTTGGAGCCCCCCCTGGCCACCGCCGCGAGGACCTCTCGTTCCCGGTTCGACAGCGTCTGGGGTGCGTCCGGATCGTTGTCGCTGGTCGACGCCAGGCGTCGGAACTCGCCCAGGAGCAGCGCAGCGAGCTGGGGACTGAACACCGGCTCGCCGTTCGCGGCCCGGGTCAAAGCCCGCCGAAGGTCATCGGGCCGGGTCGACTTGGTGAGGTATCCGACCGCGCCCGCGGCGACGGTGTCGAGCAGGTCGCGTTCGGCCTCCGACACGGTGAGCACGACGATCGGCACCTCGCGGGCGCATTCGGCGACGACCGCAGCGCCTCCGCCGCCGGGCATGTTCAGGTCGACCAGGGCGAGGTCGGGCTTCTGTGATCGGATCGCGGCAATCGCCTCGGGCGCATCGGCGGCCTCCGCCACGACATGGAACCCCTCGCCGAGATCGGCTCGAACACCGCTGCGCCAGATCGCGTGATCGTCCGCCAGCACGACCCTGATCGCTCGCCCGCCTATGGCACCCAAAGTCGTACCTCAGTTCCAGATCCCGGCGTCGATGAGACCTCGGCGCGGCCGCCCACCTCGGCGAGGCGGCCCCGGATCGAGCGCGTCCATCCGACGCCCTCCTCGGTCGCCACCGGTTCGAAACCCGACCCGTCGTCGCGAACGGAACAGACCGCCCCGCCCTCGGGATGCCGATCGAGGCACCACGTGATCCGGGTCGCGCCGGCGTGCTTCGCCGCGTTCGTCGCCGCCTCCGTCGCGGCGGCGGTGAGCGCGGCGACCGCTGCCGCCTCGAGGTCCGGCACCTCCACCGCGACGACCTCGCAGACGACCCCGTCGCGCCGTTCCACCAACCGCGCCGCGTCGCGCATCGACGACATCAGGTCGTCCGCGGGTGCCGCGAAGTCGCCGGTCACGTAGCGGCGCAGCTCCAGCTCCTGATTGCGTGCGATCTCCACCAGTCCGGGGTCGTCCGAACGGCGTTGCACCGCCGCCAGGGTCTGGAGGACACCGTCGTGGAGGGTTCGGGCGAACTGCTCACGGATGCGGGCCTCCGCGACCTCGAGCTCGGCCTTGCGGAGCCGATCGGTGACGAAGCCCGACGCCCACCCGCCCAGGCCGAGCAGCACCGAAGTTCCAGCGGCCCCGACCCAGGTCGAACCGGTGCCCGGGTCGACTGACCCGCTCACCACCACGTTCAAGACACCGAGCGACACGCCCGCCACCAGGCCGGCCGTGCGTCCTCGGCTCACCCCGGTGAAGATCACCGCCGTGAGCGGCCACGCCGAGCCGAACGACTGCTCCGGTGCTCCGGCGTACACGACGACGTTGCCGATCACGAGCGCCGCGGCCGCCGTCAGGTCCACGCCGATCACGAGCCACGACCCCATCCCGTCGGGATCGGCGGTGGTGAGGTAGGTGGTCACGATCGACCACGCGGCGACGACGAGCAGGATGGCCGCCGCGATGGCCGGGTGGTCGATCTGGTCGTCGGACGCGTCGACGGTGAGCACCACACCCGCCCAGAGGATCGTGGCCCACCGCACGACCGATACGCCGACCAACAGACTTCGCGTCTGCGGGTCGGCGTGGGTCCGGGGCGTGGAGGCCATGGCCGCAACGTACCGAGTCGGGCGCTGTTCGGCGCGGTGCTCGGCGAGTCGTCAAGGGGTGTGGCGGCGTGACCCGTCGTCGGCCTGGTCATCGGAGAGCCCGCTGATCAGCAGGGCGGAGTGACGCCACTCCTGCATCGACCACCAGAACAACGGCAGCGACACACCGACGGTCACAGCGACCTGCGCGACTGCCTCGATGTCGAGCGGCTCGGCCCGGGCGCCGGTCAGTGACGCCGCCACGATGTAGACGAAGTGGAGCAGCCGGACGAGTCCGACCAAACCACTGCAGGTGGCGAGGGTGGCGAACCACAAACGCCGGGCAGGTGACCAGACGGCATGCGCCGAGCGTTCCTCCACCCGTCTCATGTTGATCATCGCCCAGACGGCGAGCGGCACGGTCGAGACGAAGAAGGTGACGGCGCAGGCCAGGGCGACCGGATTGGGGTTGCCGTCGATGAGGTAGTGCAACGAGGTGGCTCCGGAGAGCGCCGCGATGCCGGTCATCCACGTGACGCCTGCGTAGGTGAGGTGGTGGTAGTCGGTCGAGCGCAGGGAACGCAGCGACCAAGAGGCGGCCTGGTCGGCGTTCCAGCCGTTGGCGACCAGCGTGGTGGTGATGTCGGCAGGCGTCGCGCCGGCGTTGCGCTGGACCGTGAGCCACTGCGGGTCGGGCGTCCGCATGGAGCCGGGGAGCTCGGTGGAGGCGGGTGCGGCGGAGTAGGTGGAGGAGGGGTTGGTGGTGGTCATGAGCTGAGTGTGGGGTCGCGCCCGCCGGACGCACATCCGGCACTCCCCCCAATTCGCTCCTGGGGGTCCTGGGGTGCTGGGCCTCCTCCCATACCTGACACGGGTGTCAGGTAGCGTGAGGCGATGGCTCCACGCGAAGCGGTCATCGTCGACACCGTGCGGACTCCCATCGGCAAGCGGAAGGGGCGATTGTCGGGCTGGCATCCCGCCGACCTCCTCGGCCATGTCCTCACCGAGATAGTGGGCCGAACGGGCGTCGATCCCGAGCGCATCGACGACGTCGTGGGAGGGTGCGTGACCCAGGTGGGGGAGCAGTCGACCAACGTCACCCGCAACGCGTGGGTGGGGGCCGGGCTCCCGGCGTCGGTCGCGGCCACGACCGTCGACCGTCAGTGCGGCTCGTCGCAACAGGCCGTGCACTTCGCGGCGCAGGGCGTGATCGCCGGTGGGTACGACCTGGCCATTGCCTGTGGCGTCGAGTCGATGAGCCGAGTGCCCATGGCGTCGAACGCATCGGGTGGTCTGGGCCCGTTCACCCCGCAGTACCTCGACGTGATCGAGGGCCAGCTCATGACGCAGTTCGAGATCAGCCAGATCCTGGCCGGCCGCCACGGCATCACCCGTGACGAGATGGACGCCTTCGCGGCTCGCTCGCACCGCAACGCGTCCGCCGCGACCGAGTCGGGCGCGTTCGCGACCGAGCTCCTGGCGGTCGCCGTGCGCGACGAGCACGGCGTCGAGACCGGCGAGGTGATGACCGCCGACGAGGGCATCCGGCCCGACACGACCCTGGAGGTCCTGGCCGCGTTGCCGTCCGCGGCGAAGTGGGACCCTGCCATCGCACCCGACATCACGGCGGGGAACTCGTCGCAGACCTCCGACGGCGCGGCGGCGATGCTCGTCGCCGAGCGGTCCTTCGCCGAGGCGCTCGGCCTGCCGATCCGCGCCGCGTTCCGCCATTTCGCGGTGGGTGGTGACGACGCGGTGCTGGTGCTGTCCGCGCCGAACCCCGTGACCCGCAAGCTGCTCGAGCGGTCGGGGATGACGGTCGACGACTTCGATGTCATCGAGTGCAACGAGGCCTTCGCCGCGATCGCGTTGATGTGGGCGGACGAGTTCCTGCCCGACGGCGACCTCACCCGCTACAACCCGAGGGGTGGAGCCATCGCCCTCGGGCACCCGCTCGGATGCTCAGGCGTGCGGCTGATGACCACCATGCTCAACGAGCTCGAGGCGACCGGCGGCCGCTACGGGTTCCAGACGATGTGCGAGGGCGGCGGCATGGCCAACGCCACCGTCATCGAACGCCTCCCCTGATCCCTCCGAATCCTCTCCGCTTCTGGCGGTCATTCGTTGCGGCTGCCGCAACGTTCTGCGCCGTTCAGCTCGAGGAGGCCTCGAGCTTGGTGGCGGCTCGCTCCCACTCGTCCATGAGCTTCGCGGCACGATCCTTCGCCTCGCCGTAGCGCCGTGACAGCTCGGCCACTTTGTCGGGATCGCCGTAGACCCCGGGGTCGGCCAGCTCGCGATTGAGGTCGGCGACGTCGGACTCCGCCCGGGCGAGCTCACGCTCGAGCTTCGTGACCCGTTGGCGGAGGTCCTTGGTGGCGGCGTGGCGTTGCTGACGAATCGCTGCGTCGTCGCGCTTGACCTTCGCCTTCTTGTCGCTCGGCCGATTGCCGACCGGCTTGGGCGGTGCCGACGACGGCCCGACCACGCCACCTTCGAAGCTCGGCGTCAGCACCCGCTCGTCGACCCCGGGATGCAGGTGGACCGCACCGGCGCGCACCTCGAGCAGGTCGTCCGCGACCGAGCGGATGAGGTGGCGGTCGTGGCTGACCAGCAACACCGTGCCCGGATACGCCGTGAGCGCGTCCTCGAGCACGTCGCAGCTCGGCAGGTCGAGGTGGTTGGTCGGCTCGTCGAGGATCAACAGGTTGACGGGGTTCACCATGCAGATCGCGAGCGCGAGCCGGGTGCGCTCGCCGCCGGACAGGTCGCGGACGTGGCGATCCGCCGCCTCACCCGAGAAACCGAACGAACCGAGCACCGTGCGCATGTTGCGGGCCTTGGGTTGGGGGCCGGCGGCGCCGGTGAACACCTGGGCCACGGTGCGGTCGAGGGGCAACACGTCGACCTGGTGCTGGGCGAAGTGGGCCACGTCGACGTTGGCCCCGATGCGGCAGGTGCCGGCCATCGGTTCGAGCTCGCCCACGAGCAGGCGGAGCAGCGTCGACTTGCCGGCGCCGTTCGGTCCGACGACCGCGAGCTTGTGGCCGCGCTCGACCACCAGGTCGACGCCGGAGAGGACCGCCTCGCCGTCGTAGCCGACCGTGGCGGCCTCGACCTCGACGACGACCCGTGAGGATCGCTGCGGTTCGGGGAAGGAGAAGCGGGCGACGAGCTCCTTGCGTTCCGGCGGTTTGATGCGATCGAGCTTCTCGAGGGTCTTGACCCGGCTCTGCACCTGGCGCGCCTTGGTGGCCTTGTACCGAAACCGCTCGATGAACTTCTCGACGTGGGCCACCTGGCGCTGCTGCTGGGCGGCGGCGGCCTCGATGCCGGCGAGGCGTTCCTCGCGCTGCACGACGAACTCGGCGAACCCGCCCACGTACTCGACCGCGGTCTCGTTCGCGAGCTCGATGACGTGATCGGCCACGGCGTCGATGAAGTCGCGGTCGTGGCTCACGAACAGCACCGAGCCATCGAAGGCGCGCAGCGTCTGTTCGAGCCACGCCACCGAATCGGTGTCGAGGTGGTTGGTCGGCTCGTCGAGGATCAACACGTCGGGCGCGGCGAGCAGCAGGCGGGCGAGCGCCGCGCGCATCCGCCATCCACCGGAGAGCTCGGTGAAGGGCCTGTGCATGTCGGCCTCGCCGAAGCCAAGGCCGGAGAGGATGCGACGGGCGGTCGAATCGAGCGCGTAACCCCCGAGCTGTTCGAATCGGGTCTGCGCGTCGCCGTACGCGGCGAGTGCCCGGTCGTGCTCGGCGCCGGTGGTGGAGGCGATCTGTTCGGTGAGGAGGGTGAGGTTGGCCTCGAGCTCGCGGACGTGCTCGGCGCCGGCGAGGACCTCCTCGATCACGGTGCCGGTGGGGTGGTCGGTGAGCTCCTGGGGCAGGTAGCCGACGCGGGTGTCCTTGGGCCGGTGGACCTCGCCCGCGTCGGGGGGACGGAGCCCGACGAGGATCTCGAGCAGTGTCGTCTTGCCCTGGCCGTTGCCGCCGACGAGCGCGGTGCGCCGTCCGGCGGGGAGCCGGATGGCGACGTCGTGGAAAAGGGTCCTTGGGCCGTGGCTGAGCGACAGCCCCGAAGCGGCGAGCACGACCCACGACGCTATCGGGCCGCTCTCCTCCTCAAATCGTGAGGGAACGGTCTGCTATTGTCCGGCGGGGCAATTGGCGATCCCCGCCTCGGCGGAAGCGGGCGGTGTGAGGAGTGATCAGGTGGGCGGAACGCGCTTGAAGAATCGCGTGCAGTCGAGCGGGCGGCGAGGCGCCGCGGTGGTCGTGCTGATGGTGGCGGGGCTGGTCGCGGCCGCGTGTGCGCCGATCACGCCCTACATCGGATGGGGCGGGCTGCTCGACGTTCGCCTGGGCGACGGCACGATGGAGGCGAGCTGGCCGCCGCCACCCGACGCGACGCCGACGTCGAGCTATGAGCTCGTGCGTTGGCCGACCGGGAACTTCGGCGCGCTCACCTCCACCTTCACCGATCAGACCTCCGTGGTCCTGGACGGCGTCACCGAGGGGCTCACCGATCGAACCTGGTACTCGTTCCGCGTCCGCGCCCTCAACGAGGGGGAGCCCGGCCGCTGGAGCGACGAGGTCCTCGAGTTCTACGCCGAGCCCGACCTACCGGTCCTGCGGATCGAGACCGTCGGCGATGCGCCGATCCTCGACAAGGAGCACTACGTGCCGGGCACGTTCGCGCTCGACTCGCAGGGAGTCGATCCTGCAGCATCCGGCAACGTGGAGATCCGAGGCCGAGGCAATTCGACCTGGTCGCTCCCGAAGCGGCCCTATCGCATCAAGCTCGGGTCGTCGACGTCGTTGCTCGGCATGCCGGCGAACCGACACTGGGTCCTCCTGGCGAACTCTCTCGACCCCGGCCAGCTCCGCAACTCCACCGCCTTCGAGCTGTCCGAGCGAACCGACCTGGCGTGGACGCCGCGGTATCGCGATGTGGAGCTCATCCTCAACGGCAGCTACGAGGGCGTGTACCAGCTCGTCGAACACATCCGCATCGACGCGAACCGCGTCAACATCGACAAGCTCTCTGCCAGCAATACGACGGAGCCGGCAGTGACCGGGGGCTACCTGCTCGAGGTCGATGCATGGCTGGGACTCTCCGGTGACCCGGGGTTCTCGACGCCGACCGGTCTTTCCATCCGGTTCGACGACCCGGAGGCGCCGGTCCCGCCTGCGCAGTTCACGTACGTCCAGAACTACGTGAGCGCGTTCGAGAACGTGCTGTTCTCCCCGACCTTCACCGATCCGGTCACCGGCTACGGCGCGTACATCGACGTCGACTCGTTCATCGACTGGTACCTGGTCAACGAGATCACCAACAACAAGGACGCCTTCGTGTCGAGCACGTGGCTCTACAAGCCGCGCGGCGAGAAGCTGGCGATGGGACCCGTGTGGGACTTCGATCGGTCGATGGGCATCGACGGGACCCACAAATACGACGAGTTCTGGGTCCGGCAACCCGATCGGCTGTGGTTCGACCGGCTGTTCCAGGATCCGGCCTTCATCCAGCGGGTCCGGGACCGTTGGAGCCAATTCGAGCCATCCTTCCGAGAGGTCCCCGACGAGATCCTCGGCGCACACCCGTCGGGGAGCCCGATCGCGGACGCCCTCCTCGCCGACAGCTTGCGGTGGGGGACCGCGGGCACCGCGGAGAGCACTCCCGCCTTCCTCGCGGACTGGCTGACCCATCGACTGAACTGGCTCGATGGGGTCGACCAGTACGGCGATGGCATCCCGGGATGAGCGGCCGCACGATCGCGGTGGGCTGAACCAGCTCAGGCCCGGGGCATCTTGATCGCCTTGTCGGCGATGATGTTCTTCTGCACCTCGGTCGTGCCGGCGCCGATCGACGTGTAGCGCTGGAACACGTACAACCGGTTCCACGCCCCGCCCTCGACCGCGCCCGGCGCTCCCTTCGACGCCAGTGCCGCCGGGCCCAGCAGGTCGACCGCCAGCTCCGCCAGCGTCTGGGCCAGGTACGACCACTGCAGCTTGGCGAGGGGAACCTCCGGCCAGTTCTTCTCGTTGCGCAGGATCTTCGACAGCGCCCGGTAGTTGAGGAGCTTCGTGTACTCGATGCGGGTGTGCGCGTCGGCGATGCGCTCGCGCAGCTCGGTGTCGTCGAGGGCGCCGGGATTCACCGAGCGAGCGAGGCTCACCATGGAGTCGAGGTCGGCGCGCATCCCGATCGCGAGGCCCGCGGTGCCGACCCGCTCGGAGCCGAGCGTGCCCATCGCCACCATCCACCCCTCGCCCTCGCCACCGAGCAGGTACGAGGCCGGCACCCGGGCACCATCGAAGAACACCTCGCAGAACATGTCCTCGCCCGCGATGTCGGTGATCGGGCGGATGTCGATGCCGGGAGTCTCGAGGTCGATGATGAGTGCGGTGATGCCGTCGTGCTTGCGTCCTTCCGCGATCGTGTCGGCGTCGGTGCGCACCAGGAACAGTCCCCACTTCGCCAGGTGGGCGCTCGAGATCCAGATCTTCTGGCCGTCGAGCACGTAGTCGTCGCCGTCGCGAACCGCGAGCGTGCGGAGGTTGGCGAGATCGGAACCGGCCTGGGGCTCGCTGAAGCCCTGGCACCAGTGGTCGTCCGCGTTGAGGATGTTGGGGATCCACCGGTCCTTCTGCTCGTCGGTGCCCCAACGGATGATCATCGGCCCGATCTGCCACAACCCGTTCGCGTTGTAGATGCCCGGTGTGCGGTAGCGGGCCATCGTCTCGGAGTAGATGACGTTCTGGGTCACGGTGGCGTCGCGGCCGCCCCACTCCTCGGGCCACGAGATCGCCGCCCACCGACCCTCGTTGAGCTTGCGCTGCCACGCGCGGCGCCGCTCCATCTGCGAGATCACCCCGCCCGTGCCACCGCCGTCGGATTCCTCGACCCACTCGGCGAGGAATTTGGGCAGGTGCTCGTCGAGCCATTCGACCAGTTCGGTACGGAACGCCTCGTCCTCAGCCGTGTAGGCGAAATCCATGCCCCGGAACCGTACTGCTTCTCCCAGGAAACATGACGCCCGTGTCAGGTAGGGTTCGGCGATGGAGTTCGCCCTCGGCGACGAGCAGCAGGCGCTGCAGGCCACGGCCAAGCAGTTCCTCGCGGATCGTGCGTCCTCGGCCTACGTGCGGGAGATGACCAGCGACGACGTCGGCGTCACCGAGGACCTGTGGCAGGCGATGGTCGATCTCGGCTGGACGGGGCTGTTGGTGCCCGAGGCCGATGGCGGGGCGGGCATGGGCCTGCTCGAGATGATGGTGGTGCTCGAGGAGATGGGACGGCTGCCACTGCCCGGTCCCTTCCTGTCCTCGGCCGTGCTCGCGACGATCGCGGCACGGGAGCTCGGGCTGCGGGAGCACTGTTCGTCGATGGCCTCGGGGACGACCCGGGGGACGGTGGCCATCGACGAGCAGGGACACGGCGACGTGGTCACCCGCATCCGCACCCGGGCGAGCCGCAAGTCGGGCGCCTGGCGCCTCACCGGCGAGAAGCCGGTGGTGCTCGACGGCCAGTCGGCCGACTGGGTGCTCGTCGCGGCACGAACCCAACAGGGCCTCGGCACGTTCCTGGTCGAGCGGCCTCGAGGTGAGCCGGTGGCTGGCCTCGACGTGTGCCGTCGCCTCGCCCGACTCACGTTCGACGACACTCCTGCCGAACCGGTCGGTCCCGACGGCGACCACACCGCGATCTGGCGCCGCGTCGTCGACGACGGCGCGATCGCGCTGTCGGCCGAGTTGCTCGGCGCGATGCAGGCGAGCTTCGACCTGGCGATCGAGTACGCCAAGGCGAGGGTGCAGTTCGACCGGCCGATCGCGACGTTCCAGGCCACCAAGCACAAGGCCGCGGAGATGCTCGAGCGCATCGAGCTGTCGCGGGTCGGGGTGCACTATGCGGCCTGGGCGTCCGACGCGGAAGAGCCGGTGCGGGCGGAGGCCGCCGCCATGGTCAAGTCGTTCGCGGGCAGGGCCGCCAACGAGGTGACCGGCGAGGGCATCCAGATCCACGGCGGCGTCGGATTCACCTGGGAGTGCGACGCGCACCTCTACTACCGGCGGGCCAAGGCCAACGACCTGCTGCTCGGCTACCACGGCACCTGGCGCGAACGGGTCGCCGACGACTACCTCGGCGCGGCCTGAGCTCAGCGACCCGCACGTCCTCTGCCAGGTCGACAGGGTAGGGCGGCTTGCCGAGGGGTCGAGTACGGTCGCCACCTGGCCACCCGGCTGGCGAAGGAGGCCTCCCCAGCGGGAGCGGTCCGCCTGAGCACTTCACCCCTTGGACAGAGAGGGTCCCCCGAGTTCAGACTCTGATGATGGTCGAGGCGTCGCCGGGGGACTCAGGGCGTCGCCTCCGCGCGCTCGACGCGCTGCGTGGCATCGCCGCCATGGCTGTGGTGGTGTTCCACTACTCGATCGGGTTCGACGGTCCGGATTACTTCCCGGGCTACGAGAAGGCGCTGTTCGCCTTCGGCGGTGGTCGGTACGGCGTGAGCCTGTTCTTCATGATCAGCGGGTTCGTCATCCTCTGGTCGCTCGAGCGGGTCCGCCACGTCGGCGAGTTCGCGTACTCGCGCTTCTCGCGTCTGTTTCCGCCGTACTGGGGCTCGATGCTGATCGTGTCGGCGTACATCCTGTTCGCGGAGCAGGTCCTCGACGCGGGCATCGACGACAAGTTGGGGTTCACGTGGCAGCAGTGGCTGGCGAACCTCACCATGGTCCCGACGTGGTTCGGTCAGCCCGAGCTCGACGGCGCCTATTGGACCCTGTCGGTCGAGATGACCTTCTACCTCGTCGTCGGGGTGCTGTACATGCTCGGACTCACGAAGCCGAACCGGATCGTGTGGACTCTGCTCGGAGCGTGGGTCCTCGACGTCGGACTCGGAAGTCTCGCCGTCCTGGCGAGCGGCGAGAGCCTGAGCACCATCGATGACTTCATGTATCTGTTCATCGCCGGCATGGCGCTGTTCACGCTGTTCCAACGACCCCAGCAGCATCGTTGGATCAAGTTGTTCCTCGTCTTCTCGGTGCCTCTCGTCGACCTCTCCCGAAGTGTGGATACCGCGGTCGTCGTGGGCGCGGCCATCGTGGTCACGATGTACCTCGCGGTGTTCGGCCACCTCCGCGTCCTCGAATCGAAGCCGCTGTTGTGGCTCGGCAGCATCAGCTATTCGATCTACCTCGTTCACGCCTATCCCGGCTACATCACGATCAAGCTGCTGCTGGACGCAGGCTGGAACCGGAACCTCGCCATCCTGGTGGCGATCGCCCAGACCATGGTGCTGGCGATCGGGCTGAACAAGCTCGTCGAGAAGCCCGTCACCCGGTGGCTGCGGGCTCGCCGCAAGCGTGGTGTCATGCAGGCGTCGGTCGCGTCGGCCTGAACGTCGGATCGCTCGCAGTACGCCGCGAGCCGCTCGCTCACCGCGGAAGGCTCGCTCGATCGGACGGCGGCCGCTCAGATGACGTGGGCCTCGGCGAGGGCGTCGAGCTCGGCATCCTCGAGTGCGAGCACCGAGCTGAGCACCTCACGGGTGTGCTCGCCGAGTTTCGGCGCGCCGGTGGGCACCGGCGGCTCCTCTCCGACGAGGCGGGGGAACGGAGCCTGTTGCACCAGATCGCCGGCCACGGGGTCGTCGACGTGCACCAGGTCACCCCGCGCCGCGATGTGGGGATCGGCGGCGATGTCGGCCGCGGTGTAGGCCGTCGCGACGGGGACGTCGTGCTCGACCGCGGCGGCTTCCACCTCGGCGGCGGTGAGGGTCGCGGTCCATGCCGCCACCTCGTCGTTGATCTCGTCGCTGTGCGCGCCGCGGTCGGCCAGGGTGACGTAGCGGGGATCCGTCAACAGTTCCGGGCGTGCCATCGCCGCGCACAGCCGGGCGAAGTTCGCGTCGCTCCCGGCGACCAGGCAGACGTACTTCCCGTCTGCGGTCGGGTAGTTGTCGAGGGGGGCCGAGTTGGCCAGCCGGTTGCCCTCGCGGTTGCGCACGATGCCCGAGCGCTCGTACGCGGCGATCGTCCACTCGAGGATGCGCAGCACCGAGCCGTACAACGCGGCGTCGACCACCGCGCCGATGCCGGTCGCTGACGGTCCGGCGTCGCGGCGGTACAGCGCGGCGAGCGCCGCCTGCGCGGCGAACGTGCCGGTGAGGTAGTCGCTCGTCGTGACGCCGGGTCGCACCGGAGGCCGATCCGGGTAACCGGTGATGTGCAGCAGTCCGCCGTAGCCGATGCCGAGGCGATCGAGGCCGGGGCGCTGGGCGTTGGGGCCGTCCTGGCCGAACGCGGAGATGCGTACCCAGACCAGTCGCGGGTCGCAGTCGGGCGGTGCGATCGACCATCGTTCGAGGGTTCCGGGTCGGAAGTTCTCGCACACGACATCGCTGGTCGCCGCGAGCCGATGGAACAGGTCCTGGCCCTCAGAGCGGCGCAGGTCGATCGTGACGGACCGGCGGTTGCGGCCCTCGACCGCCCAGAACAGCGAGTACGGCCCGTCATCGGTGTCGACGAAGGGCCCGATGCCCCGCATGAAGTCGCCGGAGCCGGGTTGCTCGATCTTGATGACCTCGGCGCCCTGCTCGGCGAGCAGGCCGGCACAGAACGGCGCAGAGATCCGGGTGCCCAGATCGAGGACGCGGAGGCCGGTCAGTGGCCCGGGCATCTCAACGGGCCTCGCGGGGCAGCTCGAGCACCCGCTCGCCGATGATGTTGCGTTGGATCTCGTTGGTCCCGGCGAAGATCGAGGCCGATTGGTAGTAGAGCCAGTTGCGTTGCCACTCGCCGTCGCCGGGCAGGTCGGTCGCCCCGTGCGCGAGCACCGCGGAGGGGCCGAGCACGTCGAGCGCCAACGTGTGCAGGCGCTGGCTCATCTCCGACCAGTACAGCTTGAGTGCGGAGCCTTCCGGGCCGAGCGGCCGGCCCGACTCGATGCGCGACAGCGACCGCCAGTTGTGCAACTGGAAGATCCGGACCTCGACGTAGGCCTCCGCCAACCGCTGCGCGGTGCGGTGATCGTCGAACCTGCCGCGCTCGAGGGCGAGGCGCAACAGCTCCTCGAGGTGCTGGGCATGGATCACGAGCTGTCGGGGGTTCGTGCCACGTTCGTGGGTCAGCGTCGACGACGACACCCGCCAGCCGTCGTTCACCGCGCCGACCACCTGGTCGTCGGGCACGAACACGTCGTCGAAGAAGACCTCGTTGAAGTCGGACTCGCCGGTGATCTGCTTCAGCGGCCGCACATCGACCCCCGGGGCGCGCATGTCCACGACCATCGCGGTGATGCCGGCCTGCTTCCGCGGAGCGTCGGGATCGGTGCGCGCCAGGCACAGGCCCCAGTCCGCGAACTGCGCGTACGACGTCCACACCTTCTGGCCGTTCAGGTGCCAACCTCCATCGGCGCGGGTCGCCCTGGTCGCGACCGCCGCGAGGTCACTGCCGGCGCCGGGCTCGCTGAAGAGCTGGCAGAAGAGGATGTCGGCCCGCAGGATCGACGGCAGCCACCGCTCACGCTGTTCATCGGAGCCGTGCGCCATCAGGGTCGGCCCGACGAGGTTGATGCCGATCCGCCCGACGAGCTCGGGGGCGCGGGCGCGGGCGAGCTCCTCCTGCACCACGTAGTGGGCGAGGGCTCCGGCCCCGCGGCCGCCGTAGGCCTCGGGCCAGGGCACGCCGACCCACCGGCCCTCGGCGAGCTTGGCCTGCCACTCGCGCCCGAACGCGACCTCCTCGGCCAGGTCCTCGAACCGGGGCGGAAGCCCCGCGCCGTACTCCCACGGCAGGTTCGCCCGCAGCCAGGTGCGGCACTCGGAGCGCAGCTCCTGCTGCTCGGCGGTCGGGGTCAGGTCCACGGGATCCGAACCGTAGTGAAGATCTGACAATTGCGTCAGGTACGCTCCGCCGCCGTGGACTTCGAGCTCTCCGATGATCAGGTGGCGTTGCGAGACGCGGCAGCGGATCTTCTCGCCGGCCGCTGCAGCCCGACCGACGTGCGTGCCGTGGTGGACGGCGGTGGCGGATGGGACCGTGACCTGTGGGCGGCGATGGTCGAGCAGGGCTGGAGCGCGATCGCGGTGCCCGAGGCCGACGGTGGGGTGGGTCTCGGCTGGGTCGAGGCGGCGGTGCTGCTCGAACAGGTCGGTGCCGTCGTCGCGCCCGCACCGATCCTCGGACAACTCGTCGCGCTCGAGTTCCTGTCGAGCTCGTCGTGGGGCGACGCGCTGATCGCGGGCGAGTCGATCGCGGCGGTGTCAGCCGATCCGGCGTCGCCGGTGCCGTTCGCCCCGTCGGCCGACGTGTTGGTGACCGTGCGCGGCGACGATCTGGTGGCCGTCGACCTGCGCGCGGACAGGCCCAGGGCCGAGCCGGCGATGGACCTCACCCGTGAGTTGGGCTGGGTGTCGCTCGACGGACGTCCGACCGAGGTGCTCGA
>DATEEV010000323.1:0-2092 GCA_035281005.1 Microthrixaceae bacterium
CGCCATCGGACCCATCCCGGCTCGTCATTGCTCGTACTCCTCGACCATGTCCTCGGGGCGGATCATCGCTTCGTCGGGATCCTCTCCCGCATCGCGCCGCGCCCGGCGCTGCCGCAGCAGGTCCCAGCACTGGTCGAGCGCTACCTCGATCTCTCTGAGTCGTGCCGACTCGGCATCGTCGAGGCCGTCACCAGCGTGCGAGCGCTCGAGCGCGTGTTCCTCATCGGCCAACTGCCCGATTCGAGCCACCAGCTCTGCATCGTCCATCGGCGCTCCTGTCGTCCGCGAGGGGGGAGGACCCGAAGCTAGTGCCGTGCCAGGCAACATTCGGCTGGTTGGAGTCGCCCCGGACCCGACGTTCGGGGGCGGTCCCGTGGTTCAGGCTGATTCGATGAGGTGGTGCAAGTCGGCCATGTCGTCGAAGACGATCGTCTCGTGTCCCTCGAGCCAAGCTGATGGTGTCAGGCCACCTGCGTAGCCGAGGGACCGCATCCCGGCGGCCCTTGCTGCCTCGACGCCCGACTTGCTGTCCTCGACGACTATGCAGCGATCCGGCGTGACGCCGGTTCGAGCTGCGGCGTGCAGGAAGAGGTCCGGGGCGGGCTTGCCGAGTGCGACTTCGGTCGTGGAGAAGATCCGGCCTCGAAATCGCTCGTAGAGCCCGGTGAGACCCAGCGTGAGCTGCATCTTCTCGTGGGTTCCGCTCGAGGCGACGCACGTGCGGACCGTGAGCTTGTTGAGCGCGGACTCGAGGCCGTCGACGGCCGTCAGCTCCTCGCGGAACGCTCGGTGCAGCTCTTGCTGGTAGCGGTCCTGCCAGTCGGGCACTGATCGACCCAGAGCGGCCTCGATCTGGCTGAGCATGTAGGTGTCGCTGCGGCCGACGAACCGATCAAGCACGTCGGCTTCGGTGACTGCCCAGCCCAGGTCACTGATCAGCCGAGCTTCCACCCTCACAGCAAGGCGCTCGCTATCTACGAGCACGCCATCGCAGTCGAAGATGACCAGTTCCACCGGTGTCGCCACGGCCGAGAAGGTACTCGCCGGGTCTCACCTACTCCTGGCGATCTGGGGCAGGTGTCTACGACTCGATCAGGTACAGCTGCTGCACTGCCGCCGAGGTGCCGGCAGGGGGCAGGGCGAACGTTCCCTGACACGGCACTCGTTCGGGTGGATGCCACGCTACGGGTCGAGAATCGTGTCGATGGGTCGAGCGGTCGTGATCGGGTCGGCGTGGCGGTGCGCGACCTTCCAGACGTCGTCCTCACGTCGGAAGATCATCGTCACTCGCAGCGAGGAGGGCGCGGAGCCCTCGCGTCCGACCAGCCGCACCTCGAAGACCTCGAGCTGCACGACGTAGCCGAGGTCAGCGGTGTGGAATCGGGATACCTCGTCGAACCGTCCTGAGCCGCCCGCGAAGTTGGCGGCGGCAGCCTTGATCGCCTTCTCGACTTCCGCCCACCCGCGATGGGGTGGACCGACGGGATTCGCCAGCGTCACATCGTCGCGTTGCGAGAACAGCTCCATCACCGGCGCCGGGTCGCCTCTGACGAAGTCGGCGAGTGCCTGTCGATACGCCTCTACGCACCCGTCGAATTCGGCTTGGGGCATGGCCGCTCCGTTCCGTCACTGGAGCACCGCTGCCGAATGAGCCCGGCGATGCTCACGCACCAGAACTGCTGACGAGCACACCCTATGGCGGTGTGGGACACCCGTTGCCGGTCCCGACCGCCCTTTCCCAGGCCGGGCCCCTCCGCGCCGCATGACGTGGTGGCTGCGGAGACGCGAGCGCACCCCCAGCGGGCTACGCCATCGCCGAGGGTGCGACTCAATGGACGACGGGGGGAGATGGGAGGGGCCCCGCCGTCAGGTTCGTCCTTACCCCGTTGCCGCGTCGGGCAAACCGGCTTTCCTGGCCGGTCACCAGAACAGAGCAGGCCCCGGAAACTCGAGGTTTCCAGGGCCGTTCTGAGTCGGGCTGGCCGGATTTGAACCGACGACCTCTTCACCCCCAGTGAAGCGCGCTACCAACCTGCGCCACAGCCCGGAAGGACGCCACTCTAGCCATGGCCTCTCGGCTGCTTCGATTCCG
>DATEEV010000324.1:0-2002 GCA_035281005.1 Microthrixaceae bacterium
GCCGGGCACCGTGGCGATGAGCCATGGTTCGCCGAGTCGTTTGCGCAGGGCGGAGATGGTGATGCGAACGGCGTTGGTGAAGGGGTCGGTGTTCTCGTCCCACGCCTGCTCCAGCAACGCCTCCGCACTGACGACACCGCCTTCGGCCGTGACGAGGACCTCGAGCACGGCGAACTGCTTGCGGGTGAGGGCGACGTACCGTCCGTCGCGGAAGACCTCCCGGCGGAAGGGGTCCAGCCGGAGGCCCGCGATCTCGCTGACCGGCGGTCGGGCGTGGGCGCGCCTGCGGTCGAGCGCCCGCAGCCGCAGGACGAGCTCGCGAAACTCGAACGGTTTGGTGAGGTAGTCGTCGGCGCCGAGCTCGAAACCGGAGACCTTGTCGTCGATCCGGTCGGCCGCGGTGAGCATGAGGATCGGGATGCCGCTGCCGGAGGCGACGATCCGTCGTGCGATCTCGTCGCCGGAGGGGCCGGGGATGTCACGATCGAGGACCGCGAGGTCGTAGGAGTTGATGCTGAGCAGTTCCAGGGCGGTGTCGCCGTTCTCGGCGATGTCGGCGGCGATGGCTTCCAGCCGGAGACCGTCGCGGACGGCTTCGGCCAGGTAGGGCTCGTCCTCCACGATCAGCACGCGCACACCCGAAGCCTAAGGAGCACGGCATATCGGCGGCGTACCCCCGACGCTCGTCGTCCCGAGCCACCCCGCGCCGGCGGCGACGGCAGCTCTGGCGACCGTGACGGCGCCGTGGCCGTCACCGTCGCCGTTGACCACGATCGTGGTGGAGGTCCGCGCGCGAATCTCGACCACGTTCGCGGACACCGCCGCAGGCAGCGTGTGCAAGGCGGCGGTGGAAAGGTCGCTGATCGGCGCTGCCGCGCCACCGGGACCCGGTTCACGGCTGCATCCTCGGGTCCTCAGTGGGATCCGCATACATCTGCGGGCAACCGTCGTCGACCGCATCGGGACGCAGCTCGAAGTGCCACGGCTCATTGCGGTAGATCGGGCACAGCCCATACGCGGCGCCGCGCTCGGACAGCCACGTTGCGGCAGCGGGCGGGCCGATGTCGACCGCATCCCCTGACACATGGGCAGACGTCTCCGCACTGGACACCCACCGCTCGGCCTCTTCTTGCGAGCCGTGCTCGACGACAGCGTCCTGCAACAACCGCTGTTGATACTCGGGCGACCGCCAACCGCTGTTGACCCGGAGCCCGACGCCGTCGGCTTGCGCGTGCGTCGCGGTCCGACGCAAGGCATCGAGGAGATCCGGGTCGAGCCTGCCGACGGCTGGTATCTCGTCGTCGAACACCGAGACCGCCGTCCCGTCGGGAATGAGACCGTCAGCCTCGTCCACCACCCCGTCGGGAACGATCCCGTGAGCCTCGTCGAGCGTGGTCTGCGTACCGGCCGATCGGCCGAGCTCGGAGGACGAGCTCGACGGAGCGAACGCCCCGAGCGAGCCCACGATGAACGCGGCGATCGCGACACCGAGGATCGCCAGACCGACGAGCACGATCCCGCGCATCCGACGGGCTGGCGCTGATCGCGATGCGTTGTGGTGCATGCCTCCACTGGAGACGGAGGACCGTTGCGGTGGGGTATGCGCTTTTCGATATGCCGGCGATACGCGGAATCCCCGGCATCACGGAACGGGACTGCCGCGTGTCGGGTGACATCTGATGGGCGGTGACGTGCACATCCGGCCAAAGTCCGCCGCCGCCGCCTCGAAGCAACTGTCCCGACCTGTGGATCGAGACGCCGAAAACCTGTGTTGCTACGACCAGAGCTCGAATGGTTCGTCGATCTCGTCGCCGTCGAGAAAGGCGCCGAGCAGCGCGGGCAGCTGGCCGGGATAGAACCGCTCGCCGCTGTCGACGATCTCGGTCGTGGGCCACCAGCGGAACGCGAAGTAGTCCTCGCGTTCGTAGTCGAGGCGGCCGGTCTCGTCGACATCCGGCCCGGGCACGGACAGACGCAGCGTCACGATGACCTCGTCTTGTAG
>DATEEV010000325.1:0-12006 GCA_035281005.1 Microthrixaceae bacterium
CTCGTGGACCATGCGCTCGTGGGTGGCCCCGTAGGCCCAGGCCTGGCGGCCGAAACGGTGGCACAACGTGGTCAGGCCCACGGTCCACTCGTCTCGCGGCAGTTCGAGCGCCTCGATCCCGGCGTCGCGAAGGACAGCGGCCTGACGCTCGGCGCCACCGGGCAGCTCGCGGAGGCGTGACCGGGCGCACAGGGCGACGTCGGGGTGATCGTCGCGCCATCGCTTGAGAAGCGATAGGTCGTCGTGGCAGAGCCAGAGCTCATCGAGTGAGCCCCGGGCGGTCGTGACCTCCACGATGGAGGCCACGGCGTCGGGGTCGCCGACGGTCAGCACGATGGCCGTGCCCGCAGGGAGCGCCTCGTGCACGGCCGCGAGCGTCGGCGTCTGCGCGTCGATCTCGGCGAGGTCGGTCGAGCGCAGACGCCGGCGGCGCATGCCCGTGCCCGATGATCTCGACCCGGCGAGCACCACGACACCGTCCCGGGTCGTCCAGGCGTCGGTGCGGATCCCTGTGGCGCCCAGACGCAGGGCGAGGAGGAACGCCTCGATCGTGTCGGGATCGACGCGGTTCCCGCGGCCACGCTCGGCGAGCAACAGGGCGCGGTCCACCAGAGGACGGTGCCGGGGAGCCATCGCCTCATCCTGTGCCCGGTGACGGGGCGGAGTCGAGTGAGTCCGCCGAGCGAGCCAGCCGAGCGGGACCGCCCTCCTGGATCCTGAGGCCGGAAAACATCAACTCCACGAGGGTTGCTGCCGAAGGTATGGCGAGGCACACCGACCCGCCCGACCGGAGGACCCGATGGCGCTCATTCGAGCCACCTGCAGCGAATGTGGAGACGTCGAGCTTCGCTCTCGCGACCTCGAGGTCCGCATCTGTTCCGACACCGACACGAGCACCTACCTGTTCCGCTGCCCGGTGTGTCGCCTGACGGAGGTGAAGGGCGCCGACGACCAGATCGTGGACATCCTGATCGCGGCCGGTGTGCGGTGCACCGCGTGGCGCCTGCCCGCCGAGCTGACCGAGCGCCCGATCGGCGACCCGATCACCCATGACGACGTGCTGGACTTCCACGAGCTGCTCAGTGGCGAGTCCTGGTTCGACACGCTGGCGTCGATGACCGACCGCACCTGAGCGCCACAGCGCCCGCCGGGGCCCCTGACGGGTCGCCGGTAGACTCGGAACATGACCGCCTCCAGCGGGGCCCTCGTCGCGCTGCTCGACTCGCTGACACTGCCCGAGACGCTCACCATCGCGGTGATCGCACTCATGGTGCTCGGCCCCGAGAAGCTTCCCGGCATGGCCAAGACGCTGGGGGAGTGGATGCACAAGTTGCGTCGGATCAGCGCGAACCTCCAGGCCGAGGTCCGCGACGTGATGGAAGACCCAGCCATGCAGCCGATCCGAGAGCTCGGTGAGTTCGCGGCCCAGCCGCGCCGCAAGCTCTCCGAGTACGCCCTCGCGGCCGAGGCCGAGGCGCAGCGAGAGCTCGAGACCGCCGCCGCGTCGCAGGGAGAAGGCCCTGCTGACGGTGACGAGCCGTCCGACGGCGACGGAGCTGTAGAAGCCCCGACGGCGAGCGCCTCGCCGACCGGGCCGATCGTGGCGACCGGGCCGGACCATCCGATGGAACGCTTGTCGGCATCCATCGTGGAGCCGACATCCATCGAAGAGCCAGTTCTCACCGAGGAGCCGGTCCCGCCCACCGCCCCGCCCGTCGTCGAGTCGTGACCTCCGACCGGCCGTGAAATCTCGACTGCGACGCGCCGGAGAGCGCCGGGGGGCCGAGGGCGACAACGCCCAGATGAGCCTGATGGACCACCTACGCGAGCTGCGCGGCAGGTTGTTCAAGGTCGTCCTCGCCGCCGTGGCCGGCGGCATCGTCTGCTACATCCTCTACCCGCAGATCTTCCAGTTCTTCACCGAGCCCTACTGCCGCTCCGTCCAGGGAACCGACCAGGACTGCAAGCTCTACATCCTCGATCTGCTGGGCGGCTTCCTGCTGCGGATGAAGGTCGCCGCCTACGGGGGACTCCTGCTCGCGGTGCCGGTCATCTTCTGGCAGCTGTGGCGTTTCATCACGCCGGGCCTCTACAAGAACGAGCGGCGCTACACGCTCGCCTTCGTGCTGCCCTCGCTCCTGCTGTTCGCGCTGGGTGCGACGCTCGCCTATGTCACCCTTCCCCAGATGCTGGAGTGGCTCCGGGAGGCGTCGGGCCCGTCGGACGAGATCGTCGCGATCCAGACCGCGGATCGGTACTTCTGGCTCTCCGCGATGATGATGCTCGGGTTCGGCATCGGCTTCGAGTTCCCCGTGGTGCTGATCTCGCTGCAGCTCATCGGGGTCGTCGACAACGCGCAGCTCGCGTCCTGGCGTCGCCAGGCGGCGGTGGCAATCGTGGCCGTCGTGGCGGTGATCACGCCCGGCGGCGACCCGATCAGTCTGATCGCGTTGTCGATCCCGATGTACGTGTTCTACGAGCTGTCCATCCTCATCGGCTGGCTCGTCGCGCGCCGCCGCTCGCGGGCCGTCGAGCCGGCACAGGCGTGAGTCGGCTCCTCGAGCCGCCGTTCGCCCTGGACCGCTTCCAGCTCGACGCGATCGCGGCGCTCGACGACGGCCGATCCGTCCTCGTCGCCGCGCCCACCGGCTCGGGGAAGACCGTCGTGGCGGAAGCGGCGATCGACATGGCCCTCGCCAGTCGCGGCAAGGCCTTCTACACGACTCCGATCAAGGCGCTGTCGAACCAGAAGTTCGTCGACCTCACCCGCCGCCTCGGCGAAGCCCGCGTGGGACTGCTGACCGGTGACACCGCGATCAACGGCGATGCCCCGGTGGTGGTGATGACCACCGAGGTGCTCCGCAACATGATCTACGCCGGTTCCTCGGCGCTGGAGGGGCTCCACTACGTCGTCCTCGACGAGGTGCACTACCTGCAGGACACCTACCGCGGCCCGGTGTGGGAGGAGGTGATCATCCACCTGCCGGCCAACGTGCGGCTCGTCTGCCTCTCGGCCACCGTGTCGAACGCCAACGAGCTCGGCGAATGGTTGACGTCGGTTCGCGGACCGACCACGACGGTCATCGAGACGCAGCGTCCGGTCGAGCTCGAGACGCTCTACATGGTCGGAGACCGCACGGCCGAGGTCGAACTCCTGATGCCGTTGCTGGTCGACGGGCGGCCGAACCCCGAGGGCCATCGCTTCACCGAGGACCCGCGGGTCGCCCGCCGGGCGGGAGGGCGGTTCCGTCGCCGTTACGTGACACCGCGACGGCTGGAGGTCATCGACCGGCTCGATGACGAGGGGCTGCTCCCGGCGATCTACTTCATCTTCAGCCGCAACGCCTGTGACGACGCCGTTGCCGTGTGCCGTGACGCCGGCATGCGCTTCACCGACCCGGAGGAGCGGGCACAGATCCGCGAGATCGCGGAGCGGCGCACGGCTCGCCTCGCTGACGCCGACCTCGACGTCCTGGGCTACGACTCGTGGCTGGCCGCCCTCGAGATGGGCATCGCCGCGCACCACGCCGGTCTGGTGCCGGCATTCAAGGAGGTGGTGGAGACCTGCTTCACGGCGGGGCTCGTGCGAGTCGTCTTCGCGACCGAGACCCTCGCCCTCGGCATCAACATGCCGGCCCGCTCGGTCGTGATCGAACGACTCACGAAGTACAACGGCGAGACCCACGAGTTCCTCACGCCCGGCGAGTTCACGCAGCTCACCGGCCGTGCCGGCCGTCGTGGGATCGACGACGAGGGCTTCGCCGTGGCGCTGTGGTCGCCCTTCGTCCCCTTCGACCAGGTCGCCACCCTGGCCGCCAGTCGATCCTTCCCGCTGAGGTCGGCCTTCCGTCCCACGTACAACATGTCGGCAAACCTGGTCACCCGGTACGACCGGGCCGGAGCCAATGCCGTGCTCGCTCGCTCATTCGCACAGTTCCAGGCCGACCGGGCCTCGGGCGGCCTGCAGGGTCGCCTCGCGGACGACCTTCGCAAGATCGACGAGTGCCGGGCCGCGGCGACGTGTGAACGCGGCAGCGTCGACTCCTACGCGGAGGCGACCGAACGCCTCGAGCGAGCACGCCGCGGACGCCCCGAGGCCGCCAAGGCCATCCGCGAGTCGCTGGCGATGTTGCGACCCGGCGATCTCGTCGAACCGGCGATGGTCGAAGCGGTGAGAGCCGGATCGGGCGAGCGGCTCGTCGTGATCTCGGTCGCCTATCGCGGCGCCTCGTCACTACGGGTCCGCGGCGTGGACCGCGACGCCGAGGTGCACCAGTTCGACGTCGGCGATCTCGCCGCCCCGGTGCACTCGCTGGGCCAGGTCGAGCTTCCGGTGCCCTATGCCCCGGGCTCTCGGGATTTCCGCCAAGGATGCGCCCGGTTGCTCGCGGAGCTGCCGATCGACGATCGCCGGCGCGGTCGCGCCGCGAGGCCCGCCGAGCGCGATGACGAGTTGGCCGCGCTCGAGGCCGCGGTGGTCGTCCACCCCGTGCACCGGTGCCCGGACCGTCAGACCCACCTCGAGGCGCGCGTGGCCGTGGAGCGTCTGCAGCGGGAGATCAGCGACGTGCAGGGGGCCGTCGCACGCAGGTCGGCGTCGGTGGTGCGTCGCTTCGAGGCGGTGATCGACCTGCTCGTCCGACGAGGTCATGTCTTCGTCGAGGTCGACCCCGCGTCGTGGACCTTGACCGCGTCCGGCCGGCGACTGGCGTCGGTGTACCACGAGTGCGACCTGCTGATCGCCGAGGCGCTCGGCACCGACGTGCTCGACGGCCTCGACGAGGCCGAGCTCGCGGCGGTGGTGTCGTGCTGGACCTACGAGGAGCGCCGCCCGGACGCGCCCGCGACGCCGGAGATCCCGACCAAGCGCGTGCGACGTGCCGTCGAACGGCTCCGGCAGCTTGCCGAGGAGCTCCGCGCCGGGGAGCGGGCCGGGGGGCTCCCACCGACCCGATTGCCTGACGCGGGGCTGGCGGCGGTCGTGCACGCGTGGGTGGCCGGGGACGACCTCGAGGACGTGCTCGGCGACGACCATGCGCCGGGGGACTTCGTCCGTAACGTCAAGGTGCTGGTCGACCTGCTCAGCCAGGTGGCGCAGGTGGCACCCGACCCCGTCGTGCGCGAGACCGCTCGCCGCGCTGCCACCGAAGCGGTTCGAGGCGTCGTGTCCGCATCGTCGGAGGTGGTCGCGGGGTGACGATCCGGCGCGGCGAGAGATGGGGCGAGCCCGGCACCCTCGCGGCCGGATCGCCGGTCGTTGCCGACGACGCGGCGCTGCGTCATCTCGTGGTTGCCGCGCTGGAGGCAGGCGGCACCCCGCCGGAGGTCGGCCTCGTGGGCGGCGACCTGTTCCGGACTCTCGGCGGCACCACCGGCCGGTCCCGCCTCGACGACGGCACCTCGGTGCGGTACCCGATCGACGTCGTCGAGGTGCGACTCGACGACGTGCGGACGTGGTTCGTCGCTCATCTCGTGGCCCGCCGGCGATGGTGGACGTCGCGCACGGTCGTCGCCATGAACGCCGCGTTCGTCGGTCGATGGAACCTCGGCCCACGAGCCCACCCGAACGACGGCCGGGTCGACGTCACCGACGGACGTCTCCGGCTGACGGAGTTGGTCGAGGCGCGGCGCCGCATGCCGAGCGGCGCCCACCTCCCGCATCCGGCGCTCGCGGAGCGTCGCACCGGCCGGCTGGAGGTGGTCCTCGACCGGCCGACGCCGATCTGGCTCGACGGCGAGCGGGCCTCCACCGCAGTCCACATCGAGCTCTTGGTGGTCGCCGACGCGGCCGTGGTGGTGGCATGAGGACAGCCCCACCGGTCCGGGTTGGGCCCCGGTTGGGCGAGACGACCCCTTTCCTCGGCAGGCAGTGGTAGGTACGGTGTCATGGGATGTGGGGCTGGTTGTTGCACGAATCGCCGGGGGAGTACGTCTGGGGTGAGGTAGAGACCCCTGTACCCGGACCGGGCGAGGTACGGATCAAGGTGATGGCGTCCGCGCTCAATCACATCGACTTGTGGTTGACCCGGGGCATGCCGAAACCCAGGGCGTTCCCGCACGTGTCGGGATCCGACGTCTCGGGGGTGATCGACGCCGTCGGTGCCGGGGTGACCGATTGGTCCCCGGGCGACGAGGTCGTGATGGAGGCCACGGTCACGAGTCATCGCGCCATCCTCGAGATGGGCATCGACAACGTGATGGACCCGGAGATGATGCTCCTCGGTGAGCACTGCTGGGGCGGCCACGCCGAATACGTGGTGGTGCCGGCCTGGCACCCGCTGCCCAAGCCACCGAGCCTGTCGTGGGTCGAGTGCGCCGCCTACCCGGTCGCGTACGTGACCGCGTGGCGGATGCTGCGAAAGGCGCGAGCCGAGGCGGGCTCGACCGTGCTGGTCGTCGGGGTCGGCGGCGGGGTCGCGACGGCGGCGTTGCTGATGGCGAACCACATCGGGTGCCGCGTCTACGCCACCTCGCGTGACGAAGCGAAGCGCCGGCGTGCGATCGAGCTCGGCGCCATCGACGCGTTCGACTCGACGGGTCGGTTCCCGGTGAAGGCCGACATCGTGATCGACAGCGTCGGCGCGGCCACTTGGGAGTCGTCGATGCGTGCCCTCGCCAACGGCGGCCGTTACGTGACCTGCGGTGGAACGTCCGGCATCGAGGTCCCCCTCACGCTCCCGCGGATCTTCTTCAAGCATCAGGAGATCATCGGGGTGACCACCGGGTCGCACCAGGAGTTCGTGAAGGTCACCGAGCTGGTCGAGAACGGTCTGCCGGTGATCGTCGACGAGGTCTATCCGATGGCCGGGTACGCGGACGCGGTGATGAAGCTCTCGAAGGGGGACCAGCTCGGCAAGCTGGTCCTCGACCACACGCAGTAGCAGTCACCGCCGCAGCACCCCACCCCTACGATGAGCGCATGAGCGACGGCTCCGCGCTGGACGCGGTCAAACAACGGATGGGCGCCGAGGTCGAATCGCGCGCCGAGCACCTCGTCGACGTCGCCCACCAGATCTGGGACCATCCCGAGCTCTGCTACGCGGAGCACTTCGCCCACGACCTCCTCACCGCTTCCCTCGAGGCGGAGGGCATGGCGGTGGAGCGAGGGGCCTTCGGCATCGACACCGCGTTTCGAGCCGTCGCCGGATCGGGCGACGGTCCGACCGTCGCGGTGTGCTGTGAGTACGACGCGCTCCCCGGCATCGGCCATGCCTGTGGCCACAACGTGATCGCGGCCGCGGGCCTCGGCGCGGGCCTCGCGGCCGCGGCCCTCGCGGAAGAGTTGGGCGGTCGCGTCGTCGTGCTCGGAACGCCCGCGGAGGAGGGGGGCGGCGGCAAGATCGCGATGATCGAGCGCGGCGCCTTCGACGGGGTCGACGCGGCGATGATGATCCATCCCGCGGATGCCGAGCTCGACGCCCTCATCGCGATCGCGATCCACGAGCTCCACGTGACGTACCGCGGAGAGGCCGCTCACGCCGCGGCGTTCCCCCACAAGGGCCGCAACGCGCTTGACGCCGCCGTGCTCGGCTACACCGCGGTTGCCGCCCTCCGCCAGCACATCGAGGGCCACGAGCGGATCCACGGGATCTTCACCCACGGAGGCGACAAGCCGAACATCGTGCCGGCCAGCACGTCGATGCAGTGGTACGTCCGATCGGGCACCCGTGCGAGCCTCGATCGACTCAAGCCGCGGGTGCTCGCCGCGCTCGAGTCCGGCGCGCTCGCCACCGGGTGCGAGGTCGAGATGCGCTGGAGCGACGTGCCCCCGTACGCGGACCTGCTCGACGCTCCGGCCCTGCTCGGGGCCTACGCCGCCAACATGGCCGGTCGGAGCCGGATCGTGGAACCACGTGCCACCCGTCCCGAGCTGATGGGCAGCACCGACATGGGCAACGTCAGCCATGTCGTGCCCTCCATCCATCCGATGATCCAGGTCGCACCGTCGGGGGTCGCCATCCACACCCCCGAGTTCGCCACGTTCACCCGGTCCGAAGCGGCCGACCGGGCGGTCGTCGACGGAGCGGTGGCGATGGCGTCGACGATCGCGGACCTCTGGCTGGACCCTGACCTGATCGCCCAGGTCCGCGATCAGTTCGCTGCCTCGGACGGTGGGGGCGGGGAGTGATTTCGCCACTCACTGCGGTCCGCTCGGCGAGCCGGCGGAACACCTAGTCTCGTCGGCCGTGACCCCCTACGTGGCGGAGGAGTTCGGTGCGGACGAGCGGGCCGTGCTCCGCCGTTACTTCACGAACCTCGACGGCCCCGTGTTCGCGCTGGTGAACCTGCCCGAGGTGGTCAAGGGAGCACTCTTCGCCCGGTACTCACGCTCGGCCAAGTCGCTGCGCCGGCTCTTCCTCGACGAGTTCGTCGGCGAGCTCGACATCGCCGGCGACGTGACCGTCGACGCCACGGTCGGCCTCGAGCGGGCGGAGGCCCTCTACGACCGCGTGTTCCTCGAGTACGGCGACGACTCGGTCGCCCAGCTCGGCGGCGTGCACGTCGCCTGCGAGCAGGCATCCAACGTCCTGACGAAGGTGCTCGAGTGGGGCCGACTGATGTCGTACCTCGAACAGTCGACCCGCTACATCGCGTACGACGACCGCCTCGGGGGCCGCTACCGGTACTACCGTGACGCGGAGATCCTCACGTCGCGCTTCGGGGCACGGTACGTGGGCGACATGGACCGGCTGTTCGACATCTACGCCGAGCTCCTTCCGCTCGTCTCGGCTCACTTCCGGGAACTGATCCCGAAGTCGTCGTCCGATTCCGACTTCGTCTACCGCCAGGCCATCAAGGCGAAGGCATACGACGCGTTGCGCGGGCTGCTGCCGGCCGCGGCGTTGTCGAACGTCGGGATCTACGGCACCGGTCAGGGCTTCGAGGCGCTGCTGCTTCGCATGCGCTCGCTCCCGCTGCCCGAGGCGCAGGACTACGCGGCGCTGATGCTCTGCGAGCTGCGAAAAGTGGTGCCCTCGTTCCTGAAGCGGGTCGATCTCGCCGACCGCGGCGTGGTGTGGAGCTCGTACCTCGCCGACAATCGCGAGGCGATCGCCGACGTCGCGGCCAAGGTGCTCGGCGACCTCGTCGAGGATCCGGTGGCCGATTCGAAGGTGACCCTCGTCGACTTCGATCCCGACGGCGAGGACAAGGTGCTCGCAGCGATGCTGTACTCGTCGACCAGCCTCTCGGAGGCGGCGATCGAGGCGCGGGTCCGTGAGCTGTCGGCCGATGACCGGCTGGCGCTCGTGCGCGCCTACGTCGGCGACCGGACCAACCGCCGGCACAAGCCGGGCCGCGCGCTCGAGCGCACCGCGTACCGATTCGACATCCTCTCGGACTACGGGGCATTCCGAGACCTGCAACGGCACCGCCTGCTCACCATCGAGTGGCAGGACCTCACCCCGCAGCACGGCTTCGTCCGTCCGGAGGCGGTGGCCGACGCCGGCGGCATGGAGCTCTACGACGAGGGCATGGCGATCTCGGCCGCGCTCCACGACGATCTCGTGACCGACTTCCCGAACCAGGCGTGCTATGCCGTGGCCCTCGCCTACCGGATCCGCTACTCGATGCAGATGAACGCCCGCGAGGCGATGCATCTGATCGAGCTTCGTTCGTCGCCGCAGGGCCATCCGAGCTACCGGATCGTCGCCCAGGACATGCATCACCTGATCGCCGACGTCGCCGGGCACCGGGCGATCGCCGAGATGATGACCTTCGTCGACCACTCCGAGGAGGCCGAGCTCGAGCGGCTCGATGCCGAACGCCGGGTGGCCACGAGACGGGCGGCGGTCGCCCGGGAGGGTTGATCCTGGCGCGGCGAGGGCATACTGCTCCGTACCAATGCGGGCGACGACACCGCGAACGGGCCTGATGGGCCATGAAAAGTGACCCCGATCCGCCCCGCAGCACACCAATCCTGGGCGGTAGTGGCGTAGCTGTCTATGATTCCGCCCGGTTTCGACCCGGTAACGAGGACACGAGTGGCTGACGACGACATCGCGGAAGAGATTGAAGAAGTCGAGCTCGAAGAGGAGCTCGACGAGGAGTTCGTGGAGGAGCTCGACGAGGAGGATCTCCCCGACGCGCTCGACGATGAGCCCGTGGCCGACGACGCCGACGTCGTCGCCCCCGAGGAGGAGGAGGAAGAAGCCCCGGCGGTGCCGGCGCGTCGGAAGGCCGCCGTCGAGGAGGAGGACGAGGAGGAGGAGCTCGACCCCGACGACGTCGAGGCCGACCTGGACACGATCCTGAAGGATCGGATCGCGTCCGGCGATGACCTCGACGAGGAGGAGGAAGAGGAGGTCCCCGATCGCAACGACCCCGACGCGACCGAGGGCGTCGCCGCCAAGAAGGAGGGCGAGTTCACCTGTGACCTCTGCTTCCTGATCGTGCACCCACGTCAGTTCGGTCGGAAGGACCGCCTGACCTGTCCCGAGGGCTATGACCAGTGCCCGTCGATCACCAGGGTGAGCAAGGCGCTGAAGTGAGCGAGCCGGCGGGCCAGGCGGCGTCGCTGCTCGGCTCGGCCCAACGGCTCGTGGCCGGCGTCGGAGGCGCCGTCCCGCGCCTCATCGACCGCAGCCGAGCCCAGGCGCGCTTCGCCGCCGCGGTGATCGAGCGGTTCCGCTGTGGCCCGAACGGTGCCGCGGTCACGGCCACCGGTTCGGTCGACGAGGGGCCCGATGCTGAGATCGTTCCCCTGCGGCAGGTGCCTGCCGATCTGACACCCGAGCCCGATCCGAAGCCGGAACCCGCTCCTGCGAGCGCCGACCTGGCCATTCCGGACTACGACGGGCTCGCGGCGTCACAGGTGCTCCCGAGGCTCGACGGGCTCTCGGCCGACGAGCTCGAAGCGGTCCGACAGCACGAGACCCGCCATCGCGCCCGGCGGACGATCCTCGGTCGTATCTCCCAGCTCCAGTCATGAGCGAAGACCCGGTCGGCATGCGTCGGGCGGAGTCCGGCGACACCGCCGAGCTCGCCCGACTCGCCGCCGCGGCTCGTGACGACGTCCGACGCTGGCGCGGCGCCGAGGCCTTGGTCGCGGCGAGACCGTCAGCCGACCCCGCGCTCTGGCCCGGGACCGCCCTGGTGGGGACGATCGGCGACCAGATCGTGGGGTACGCGGTCGTGGAGGTTCGCGACGGGCGGGCGGTGCTCGACGAGCTCTACTGCGAGCCTGAGGCCCGGGGAGTCGGGGTCGGCGACGCGCTCCTCGGGGGTGCGATCGACGTCGCGCGCGCTGCGGGTGCGACCGCGATCGACGCCTCCGCGCTGCCCGGTGATCGGAACACCAAGAACTTCTTCGAGGCGCACGGCATGGTCAGCCGGCTGCTCGTCGTGTCGCGATCCCTCTCGCCGGACCCATGACCCGACCGGAGATCGCGGTCGGTGCCATCGCCGTGCGCGACGGCTGCCTGCTCATGGTCCGGCGAGGTCACGGCCCCGCCGGCGGGCGATGGAGCCTTCCCGGTGGACGGATCGAATGGGGTGAGCTGGCGGCCGAGGCGCTGGTGAGGGAGGTCGCCGAGGAGACCGCCCTCACCGTCGTCTGTGGACCGCTGGTCGGGTGGACCGAGATCCTCGAGGATGACCATCACTTCGTCGTGCTCGACTTCGAGGCGATCGTCATGGAGGGCGACGAGCCCGTCGCCGGCGACGACGCGGCCGAGGCCGCCTGGATCCCGCTCCCAGAGGTCACGGAACTGCGCCTCACCGACGGGCTCGCCGACATCCTCGCCGACCACGACGTGATCGAGCTCCTCTGACCCGTTCTGTGTGCAGATCGCGCCCTCAGAGGGCCGGATTCGCGCTCAGAACGAGCGCGGGAGTAGGGCCCTACCGGCCCTTCCATTGCGGGGCACGCTTCTCGATGAACGCCGCCAGGCCTTCGTTGAAGTCCTCGGTGCCGAACATCTTCATGATGCCTTCGCCCGACATCTTCCACCCGATCTCGTCGGGCTGGTCGGTCGTCTCGATCATGATCTTGCGGCTCTCGCGCAC
>DATEEV010000326.1:0-27840 GCA_035281005.1 Microthrixaceae bacterium
ATCCAGGGCGGCAACGCGCTGAGCAGTTCGATCGAGGACCTCGACGTGTTGCGCGACGGCGCGGTCGTGCGCGTGACGCTCGTCCACCTGACCAACTCACGCATCGGCGCCACCAGCTCGCCGCTGTCACGGCTGGGTCGACGAGCCGGTCTGAACGAGTTCGGTCGCGAGGTGGTGGCGCGGCTCGACGACGCCAAGGTCCTCGTCGATCTGGCCCACATCAGCGAGGCCGGCTTCTGGGCCGCGGTCGACGCCCACGACCCGGAGCTCCCCCTGATCGTCACGCACACCGGCGTCGACGGCGTGCACCCGCACTGGCGCAACCTGACCGATCATCAGATCCGCGCCGTAGCCGAGACCGGAGGGTGTGTCGGGGTGATGCTCCAGGAGTCCTTCCTGGGCAAGCGCCCGGTCTCGGTCGCCACCACCGTCGACCACCTCGCCCACATCGTGGAGGTGGGCGGAGAGGATGCCGCCGCGATCGGTACCGACTTCGACGGCCTGGTGAGCCCGCCGCGCCAGTTGACCGGCTACTCGGCCTTCCCTCGCCTGGTCGAGGAGATGCGACGTCGACATTGGAGCGACGACCGAGTGAGCAAGGTGCTCGGCGGCAACGCGCTTCGCACGATCTCGCTCATCCGGGAATGAAATCCAGCTCGCCGGGTTCATCGCGTTGATTTTCAACAGTGATAACTGTAGAAAGCCCGAACAGTCCTGGAAGAAAGGGGACCCGATGAGCGAGAAGTCCCAGATCTCCACCACGCCGGTCGCGTTGGTCACCGGCGGTTCACGAGGCCTCGGGCGAGCGCTCACGCTCGAGCTCGCGCGCCAGGGCTGGACCGTCATCACCGACGCGCGCGACTCCGCCGCCCTCGCCCGCACCGAGCGGGACGGATCGGACCGCGTCATCGCCGTGCCCGGCGACATTGCCGATCCGCTCCACCGTGCCCAGCTCGTCGACGCGACCCGCACAGCCGGCACCCTCGGCCTCGTCGTCGCGAACGCGGGCGCGCTGGGGCCCTCGCCACTGCCGCGATTGGCCGAGGTCGACCTCGGCGCCCTCGACACGACGATGGCGATCAACACCACCGCACAACTCGGCCTCGCCCAGGCAGTGCTGCCTCTGCTGCGTGACCCGGGCGGCACGATCGCGTTCATCACCTCCGACGCGGCCGTCGAGGCCTACCCCGGTTGGGGTGTGTACGGCGCGTCGAAGGCCGCGCTCGAGGCGATCGCGCGCGTGCTCGCGGTCGAGGAGCCCGCGGTCTCTGTGTTGGTGATCGATCCTGGCGACCTCCGCACCGAGATGCACCAGGCGGCCTTCCCCGGTGAAGACATCTCCGATCGCGCGGCGCCCGAGCAGGTGGCACCTCAGGTGGTGCGCCTGCTGGTCAGCGACATCGCGAGCGGACGGCATCGGGTCAGCGACGTCGCGGACCCGTCACCCCCGGTGGCCGCGTCGTGACCGCGCCGACCGTGGAGGCCTGCCCCTCACCCGCCGTGGAGCCGGCGTCGGCGCGGGGCCCGCTCGACTTCCGACTGCCGCCGGAGCTCGAGGCGCAGGCGCCGCCCGAGCTGGTGCTCGGCCGACGCGATGCGGTGCGCATGATGGTGTCGCTCGGAGTCAGACCCCCGGTTCATGCCACGGCGCGTGACCTTGCGAGCTTTCTCGCGCCCGGCGACCTGGTCGTCGTCAACACCTCCGCGACCGTCCCCGCGGCCCTCGACGCCACGGCGGCGGGCGAGGTGGTGGTGGCCCACCTGTCGACCGAGCTGCCGACCGGACTGTGGCTGGTGGAGGTCCGGCGGCCACGCGATGGCGCGGCCACGCTGCCCCACGACGGTGAGTTCGGTGGGATCGACCTCGAGCTCCACGAAGGCGGCACGATCCGGTTGCTCGGTCGGATGCCGGGCTCGGTGCGACTGTGGGTCGCGGCACTCGACCTCCCCGCGGAGCCCGTCGAGTACCTCACTGCCCATGGGCGGCCCATTCGCTACCGCTACGTACCGCATGACTGGCCGATCGACACCTACATGAACTCGTTCGCGGTCGAGCCCGGTTCGGCTGAGATGCCCAGTGCCGGGCGCCCCCTCACCGCCGAGGTGATCACCGATCTCGTCACCCACGGCATCGGTGTCGCGCCGTTGGTGCTGCACACCGGCGTCTCCTCTCTCGAGGGCCACGAGCTGCCCTATCCCGAGCGCTACCGCGTACCGCTCGCCACCGCCGAGGCCGCGAACCACGCCCACGCGGCCGGTCACCGCGTCGTCGCCATCGGCACCACCGTCGTGCGGGCGCTCGAGACCGTCACCGACATCACGGGCCGGATGCACCCGGGAGAGGGATGGACCGATCGCCTCATCACTCCGGACGATCCGCCGCGGGCGGTCGACGGACTGCTGACTGGCTGGCACGAGCCCGAAGCCACGCACCTGTTGATGCTCGAGGCGGTGGCGGGACGCGACGCGCTGGAGATCGCCTACCCCGAAGCGCTCCGACAGCGGTACCGGTGGCACGAGTTCGGCGACGTCCACCTCCTGCTCCGCGAGCGCACGGTGGGCACCGCCGCGGGGCATTCGTGGAACCGCTGACCACGCCCCCCGTCGTCACCGACGCACAGCGCTCGGTGCTCTACGTCGTGCGTCGTCGCGGCGAGGCCACCGTCGACGAGATCGCCGAAGCGCTCGACATGTCGCCGAGCGGAGCTCGACAGCACCTGACCGCGCTGGGCGACGCCGGTCTCGTCGAATCGGCACCGCTGCGTCGAAACGGCGACCGTGGCCGTCCCGCCCAGGTTTGGAGGACCACGTCGGCCGCCGATCCGATCTTCCCCAGCGCGTACGGCGAGCTGACCAACGAGCTGCTCGGGTACCTCGACGACGACGTCGTCACCGCGGTGTTCATCCGCCGCCGCGACCACCGGATCGAGAAGGCCCGGACGCGGCTCGGAAGGCGAAGGAGCTTCGGCGCCAAGGTCGAGGAGCTGACGCGGATCCTCGACGAGGACGGGTACCTCGCCTCCTGCGAGCAGGTCGACTCGCGCACGTGGCTGGTCACCGAGCACAACTGCGCGATCCAGTCGGTGGCACGCAACCAACCGCTCGCGTGTCGCAGTGAGGTCGAGTTCCTCCGCGCCGCATTACCGGACGCGACGATCGAGCGGACCAGCCACATCGTGGCTGGCGAGTCCTGCTGCGCCTATCGGGTGACGCGGCAGTCCGGATGACGCGACTCGCCCGGTTCAGCGCGACGCGCGCTCAGGCGGGCTTCAACTCGTTGACGAAGAACTCCAGGGCCGTCTTCGTCTTGGTCTGTTGCGGCGCCGCGAGGTCGACGCCTTTCGACGCGAGGAAGTCTCGGGTCGCGGTGCCGACGGTGAGCGCGTCGGCGGGCGGACACTTGGTCGACAGCTCGACGATCTGGGAGCCGTCGGGATAGAGCCAGAGCTCGCCCACGATCCGCTGGTCGAAGCCCTCGGGCACGATGCGGACCTTCAGCACGAAGATCGGCCCCAGCACAGCGAGGTCCTCGAGGCCGACACCGCTCGGCGCGTGCGCCTCGAAGAAGGTCCGCTGGTCCTTCGAGAAGAGCTTCTTGATCGACTTGCCCTCGAGCAGGGTCGACCGGACGGGAGCCTTGGGCAAGCTGGCCTTCATCGACGCCGAGCACACGTATCCGCCGGGCATCACATCGACCTCGACGCCGAATTCGGGTGACGCCCTGAGTTTCTCGTCGAGATCGGCGGGATCGACCGGGCGCAACTTGACCACCGAATCGTCACCCTTGCCTTGCACCCGACGGGCCCGAGCCACCACGCCGGCTCGGTTGAGGGCGAGGTCGGGGGTGTCGAAGAAGTAGACCTGTCGAATCTGCGCGTCGAGGGGGTCGATGCCCAGCGCCGTGACCGTCGAGCGACGAGCCGTGCTGGGCACCGTCACCTTCAGCTCGACGCTGTCGGCGCCGCGCACGAGCCTCAGCAGCTCGATCACGTCGGCGTCGAGGAGTCGGCGGCCCTCTGGGTCCTCCGGCCGCACGGTCGCCGCCGCAGTCAGATCGCTCATCTCGTCCCCTCGCGTCGTGAGGCTCAAAGGGTACGCCGGGTCGAAAAGAATCGGTCCACGGATCGAACACCGATGCTACGTTCAGGTGGGACGCACGTCATAGGACGGGCGGGGGCCGAATGGCCCATGCGTCGAGGGAGGGCTGAAAATGAAGCGAGATCGATCGCGGCACTTTGCCGCGCTCATCGCCATGGCGGTGAGCGTCGGACTGGTCGGGGCGTGTACGACACCGGGCGGCCCGGTCTACCCGGGTCCTCCCCAGTGGAGCTACACGTTCAAGACCACGAACTACAAGGTGATCGAGGCCACCGACGACACCCTGTGCACCTTCATCACCCCGATCAATTGTCACGACGAGCCGTACACGTTGAACATCGCGTTCCGCGTCAGAGTCGGAGAGGCCAACTCGGCTTCCGCCTGGGTGGTCGAGGGCGAGGAGCTCCTCAACGACCTCAAGGACGGGGAGTCGGCACCGGCTGACGCCGCTGCGCAGGCGGTGACCACTTTCCCGAACGTGAACACGGTCGACCTGGCCGACCTGGCCTTCGGCGCCAAGCTGGAGATCGCCGGGGTGTGGAGCTGGGCGATGGAGGGCGATCTCACACCCGTCTCCGGCACGGCGAACGCGGTCAAGGACATCTTGCTCGCGGCGCTGCAGGAGTACGTCGAGACCGGTGTCCTGCCCGAGGACCCGAATCAGATCGTGTCCTCGCTGTTGGGATCGGTGACCTTCGGCAGCGTGTTCAGCGTCCTGAGCACCTCGCTCGCGAGCCTGGTCTTCATCGGTGACGACGGGGTCGGCAGCCGCTTGTATCTCGGCATCGGCGCGACCGGAACCCTCGGCAGCATCATCGACGCGACGGTGGGCTCCGCCACCATCCCCGTCGTCGACATCCCGATCGTCGGGTCGTTCAGCAGCGTCCCCGTCCCGCCGGACATCGAGGGAGGACGGATCTTCCGGCTGGGCGCGTTGCCGACATTCACCGACCACTTCAGCCAGAACGGCGACGATCACTTCCAGAACAGCTTCTCGTTCACATGACCTGACCGTCACACGACTTGCATCTCGACCCGCCCCCAGCCCCGGCCGGGGGCGGTGTCGCGTCTGGTCCCCGGGGCGTCCAGCGTCCGATAGAAAACAGGGCCATGTTCGACGACCTCATCGAGGCCAATCGGCGGTACGCGGACGGCTATGTCGATCTCGGGCTCCGCGGCAAGGCGGCCAAGGGCCTCGCGGTCCTCACCTGCATCGACTCGCGCATCGACCCGCTGCACATGCTCGGCCTCGAGCCGGGCGACGCCAAGATCCTCCGCAACGCGGGCGCCCGCGTCACCGACGACGTCGTGCGATCGCTCGTGCTGGCCGTCAACCTGCTCGACGTCGACCGGGTCTGCATCGTTCAGCACACCGACTGCGCGGTGGTGGGATCCGACAACCAGCGCCTCGTCGAACTGGTGGCCGCATCAGCGGGCCAGGACGTCTCCGGCTGGGACTTCCTCGCCTCACCTGACCGCCGGGCCCTGTTGCGCGACGACATCGACGCCATCCGCGCCTGCTCGTTGCTCCCACCGTCGTTGACGGTCGGTGGGTTCGTGCTCGACGTCCACACCGGGGAGCTTGCGGAGGTCGACCTCCACTGAGCGGTTCACCGGCCTCGGGCCGGCCACGTCACTCGCCGGTACGGCCGTCCGCCAGCTCCCGGAGGATGTCGATGTGACCGAGGTGCCGTGCCGTCTCCTCGAGCAGGTGCACGAGGGCGAAGCGCAACGTGAAGGGACGGTCGTAGTTCGCCGCGAGGTCGTCGAGCTCGGCGGCGTCGGTCACCGCGCGAGAACGGTCGCAGGCCGCCTCGTACATGCTGACCACGACCTCGACCGGCTCGTGAGGTGCGGTGTGGAACTCCCAGTCGGGATCGTGGTCCCACGGCGCCGAGGCCCACGGCTCCGGAGACGGGCGGCCCGCGAACCGCTCGGTGAACCAGGCGTCCTCCACCGCAGCCAGGTGCTTCACCAGTCCGGCGATCGTCGTCGAGGAGCGCACGGGCGAGCTCGACCAGGCCTCGCTCGACAACCCGTCGAGCTTCAGCACCACCCCCCGGCGGTACCAGTCGAGCAGACCGGTCAGCATCGCCCTGTCCCCTGCATCGTGGATGGGAGGGAACTCGCGCTCCCCGGTGTCGAGGTCTTCGCCTCGGTCGGCATCGGTCATCGGGGTGTCACCTCGTACTCGTCCAGGTCGAAGGTCGCCGTGCGCTCGGCGTACCAGCGCGACGTGTGCGGGAGCTGGGTGACCACGCGTCCCCCGGCGTCGGTGAAGTAGCTGTGACAACCCGTCGCCCACACGGTGCCCGACATCGCCTCGAGCAGCTCGCGCTCGTAGCGGTCGAGCGAGTCGCGGCGCACGTCGAGCGCCGCGAGCCCGTCGCGGGCCATCGCGTCGAGCGCGCCGCGCACGTAGATCGCCTGCGCCTCGAGGATGAGGATGATCGAGTTGCCCCCCTGGTTCGTGTTCGGTCCGTAGAAGACGAACATGTTCGGGAACCCCGTGATGGTCATGCCCAGGTACGCGTGAGGGTGCTGGGCCCACCGCTCGTGAAGCTGCTCGCCGTGCATGCCCACCACGTCGATGCCATGCAGGTACTCCCCTGCCCTGAAGCCGGTCGCGAGCACCAGCACGTCGAGGTCGTGCACGACACCGTCGACCGTCTCCACTCCCTCGGGCCGGACCCGGGCGATCGGCTCGGTGACCAGGTCGACGTCGTCACGGACGACCGCCTTGTAGAAATCACTCGAGATCAGGGTTCGGTTGCAGCCGAGCTCGTAGTCCGGAGTGAGCTTGGCCCTCAGCGCGGGGTCCGGTATCCGTCGCTCGAGGTGCTCGATCGCGATCCCCTTGACCACCTCCGCCATCGGATTGCCCAGCCGGAAGGCCTCGGTTCCCTCGAACGCCCAGTACAGCTCGTCACGGACCCGGGCCAGCTCGGCGGCGTCGGACTCGAAGCGCGCCTGCTCCTCGGCCGTGTAGGGCGGATCGCGCCGCGGCAACACGTACGGCGGGGTGCGCTGGAAGACCAAGGTTCGGGCTGCCACCTTCGCGACCTCGGGCACGATCTGCACCCCGCTCGCCCCGGTGCCGACGACGCCGACGCGGCGTCCTTCGAGCTCGACGGAGTGGTCCCACCGCGCCGAGTGGACCGTGTCCCCGTCGAAGGCATCGATCCCCTCGATCGCGACCGGCCGAGGCTCGTCGAACATTCCGGTGGCGAACACCACCACGGCGGCCACCACGGTCTCGCCGGTCGCGGAGCGAAGGGTCCAGCAGCAGTCGTCCTGCGACCAGTGGGCCTCGGCAACCTTCCAACCGGTTCGTAGGTGCGAGCGCAGCTCCCATTCGTCCGCGCACCGCTCGAGGTAGTCGAGGATCTCCGGCTGGTCGGCGAAGACCTTCGACCACCGCGGGTTCGGGGCGAACGAGTATGAGTAGAGGTGCGACGGCACATCGCACGCGGCGCCGGGGTAGGTGTTGTGTCGCCAGGTACCACCGACACCGTCGCTTCGCTCGAGCAGGACGAAGTCATCGATGCCGTCCTCTCGTAGGCCGTGGGCGAGGCCGAGACCCCCGATCCCGGCACCCACGATCGCCACCCGATGCCGTTCGCTCACCGTGCCCTTGTCGCTCACGTCGCCATCATGTCGTCAGCGCCGCACTTTCACGCCGTCCCGTCAACGCATCGTGGCGAAGCAGGCGCGGACCTCGTCGACGAACAGCTCCGGCTGCTCCCACGCCGCGAAGTGGCCACCGCGGTCGACCTCGTTGAAGTAGCGCAGGTCGGGGTAGTGCGCGTCGGCCCAACGTCGTGACGTGCGGGCGAGCTCCTTGGGGAACACGCTGCACCCGACGGGAACGGTGGGGATCGGAAGGACCGGTCGCTGACGGTTCTCCCAGTAGAGCCGGGCTGACGTCACGCCGGCTCCGGGGAGCCAGTAGAGCATCACGTTGTCGAGGATCTCGTCGTCGGTGAAGCAGGCGCCGAGCCCGCCGTCCTCCCCGGACCAGGCCCGGTCGGACCACGACCAGAGCTTCTCGACGATCCACGCGGCCTGCGCGACCGGCGAGTCGACCAGGCCGTAACCCAGCGTCTGGGGCCGGGTGGACTGGAGCTTCTGGTAGCCCGAGTCGACTGACCTGAACCGTTTGAGATCGTCGGCGATCTGTCGCTCCGCCGGGGTCTCGGGCTCGGAATTCGGGATCACCACCGGCATGTTCAGGTGGATTCCTGCCACATGGTCGGAGTGGTGGGTGCCCAAGGCGGCGGTGACCATCGATCCCCAGTCACCGCCCTGCGCGCCGTACCGGTCGTAGCCGAGTCGTGACATCAGCTCGGCCCAGATCGCGGCGATCTCCTCGGGACCCATCCCACGTTCGATCGGCGCGTCGCTCCATCCGTAGCCGGGGAGCGAGGGACAGATCAGGTGGAAAGCGTCGGCGGCATCACCTCCATGGGCGACCGGGTCGGTCAGCGGGCCGATGACCGCCTGGAACTCGACGATCGATCCGGGCCAGCCATGGGTCATCACCAGCGGGAGCGCTTCGGGCTGGGACGAGCGGACGTGCACGAAGTGGATCCCCAACCCACCGATCGTGGTGCGGAACTGGGTATGGCGGTCGAGCAGCGCGGCGCGGGTCGGCCAGTCGTAGCCGTCGACCCAGTACTCGCAGAGCGAGCGGATCACGTCGAGGCGCACGCCCTGGCTCCAGTCGTCGACCAGCTCACCGCGGGCCCAGCGCGTCCCTTCGAGGCGGGTCCGTAGGTCGTCGAGCTCGTCGGCGTCGACGGGTGTCGTGAAGGGCGTGATGTCGTGTGCGGCGATGGGCGGCATCGTGTCGGGCCGTGAGCCCCGGTGCAACTGGTTCGCCCAGCCGACCTGCCCAGCCAGTCGCGTCAGACCGTCGCTTCGATGGCGTCGGCCCGGGTTGGCGTTGCGCCGTTCGCGTCGACGGTGGGCGCGTCGCGCCCCGCGCGCACCCAGGCGTCCGAGCCGACCTGCAGGCCCGACGCGACGAACTGCGGGCGGGTCTGGGTCACCACGACGTCACGGTCGTCGACGGTCAGCTCCACCCGAACCTCGAATCCGACGCGCACGACCCGTTCGACGGTGCCACGCAGCGCCCCGCCACCCGGATCGGTCGGGTGGATCTCGACGTCGTGCGGCCGGATCAACGCATCACCGAGCTGGGTGACCGGGCCGAGAAAGCGCATCACGAAGTTGTTCGCCGGGTGGTCGTAGAGGTCGTCAGGAGGGCCGATCTGCTCGACTCGGCCTTCGTTGATCACGACGATCTCGTCCGCGACCTCGAGCGCCTCCTCCTGGTCGTGGGTCACGAACACCGTGGTGACGTGGACCTCGTCGTGGAGCTTGCGGAGCCAGTCGCGCAGCTCCTTGCGGACCTTCGCGTCGAGCGCGCCGAACGGCTCGTCGAGGAGGAGCACCTTCGGCTCCACTGCGAGCGCGCGGGCGAGGGCCATGCGTTGACGCTGGCCGCCCGAGAGCTGCGCCGGGAGGCGGTCGGCGAATTGGCTGAGGTGGACGAGCTCGAGCAGTTCGCCGACCCGACGCCGGATCTCGTCCTTGGGACGCTTTCTGATCTCCAGGCCGAACGCGACGTTGCGGAACACCGAGAGGTGCTTGAAGGCCGCGTAGTGCTGGAACACGAAGCCCACGTCACGACGCTGGGGCGAGAGGTGCGTGGCGTCCTGTCCCTCGATCTCGACCACGCCGACGTCGGGGTGCTCCAGGCCGGCGATGATGCGCAGCAGCGTCGACTTCCCACCGCCGCTCGGACCCAACAACGCGGTGAGCTGACCGCTCGGGATGCTCACGGTCACGTCGTCGAGCGCGACGAACTCGCCGAAGCGCTTGGTGATGCCGGTGACCTCGATGCTCATGGGGTGTCGTCCTTGGGGCGGATGATGGCGACCACGACGATGCACGCGACCGACACGAGTGCGAGCAGGAATGCTGTCGCGTAGGCGCCACCCTTGTCGAAGTTGAGGTACTTCTCCTCGACCACCAAGGTGGCGGTGCGGGTCTCGCCGAGCAGGTTGCCGGAGACGACCTTGACCGCGCCGAACTCGCCCAGCGACCGGGCGAGGCTCAACACGACCCCGTAGACGATGGCCCATTTGATGGCGGGCAGCGTGATGCGCCGGAAGGTCTGCCAGGCGTTCGCACCGAGGGTGTGCGCTGCTCTCTCCTGGTCGATGCCGATCTCCTCGAGCACGGGAACCACTTCGCGGATCACGAGCGGCAGCGCGACGAAGACCGTCGCCATCACGATGCCGGGCGTGGCGTAGATCACCTGGAACCCGGCGGACTCGAGGCCCGGACCGAACCAGCCGTCGCGGCCGCCGTAGACGAGCACGAGCGACAGGCCGACCACGATCGGCGACACGGCCAGTGGAAGGTCGACGAATGCGCTCAGGAGTCGTTTGCCCGGGAACTCGTAGCGGACGAGCAGGATCGACATGCCCACGCCGAACACGGTGTTGATGACCACGGCGATGACCGCGACGATGACCGAAAGGCGCAGCGCATGGACGACGTCGGGGTCATCGAGGATGCCGCGCAGCTCGACGAGGCCCTCGGAGAACGTCCTCTGGACGATGAGCGAGACCGGCCAGGCGACCAGGAGGAACAGGTACGCGGTCACGACGAGCCGCAGGATCCAGGTGCCGAGGCTTGCCCGCCGCCGGGGCCGGATCTCGCGAGCTCGTTCGGTGTCGTCGCGCTGGTCCTCGTCGAACCCGCGATGCGGCACGTCGACCAGAGCCATGTCACCCACGGCGCACCAACCGTCGTTGGAGCAGGTCGATGGCGATGATCACCAGCAACGAGATCAACAACAACACCGTCGCCACCGCCGCGGCGCCGGCACGGTTGTCGTTCTCGATACTGCTCAGGATCCGCACCGACGTGACCTCGGTCTGGAAGGGCAGGTTCCCCGACAGCAGCACGAGTGATCCGTACTCGCTCACGGCACGGGCGAACGAGAGCGCCGCACCAGCGGCGATCGCCGGAGCGAGGGCGGGAAGGATGATCCGGCGGAAGGTGGTGATCCGACTGGCGCCGAGCGATGCAGCCGCCTCCTCGACGTCGCGGTCCAGCTCAGCGAGCACGGGCTGCACGGTACGCACCACGAATGGGAGCGTGACGAACGCGAAGGCGAGGAACACCGCGGCGCGGGTGTTGGCGACGTCGACGCCGAGCGGGCCCTGTGCCCCATAGAGCGACAACAGCACGAGGCCGGCCACGACGGTCGGCAGCGCGAACGGGATGTCGATCAGCACATCGAGCACCGACTTGCCCCAGAACCGGTCACGCACGAGCACCCAGGCGATCGCGGTGCCCATCACCACGTTCAGCATCGTGACGAGCACCGCACCGCCGAGGGTGAGGCGGATCGCGGCGAGCGTCTGTTCATTGGTGACGGTGGTCCAGAACTGGTCCCATCCCCCCGCTGCTGCGGTCGCCACGACCGCGGCGAGCGGGATCAGCACGAGCAGGCTGAACCAGAGCATCGTGATGCCGAGGCCGAGGCCCGACACCCAGGTCAGACCACCCTCGCGGGCCGGTCGGCGGCTCAGCGCCGACCGGCCCCGGGTGAGGGTGGACGCCGTCAACTGGCCTTGCCGGACGCAGCGATGATCTTGGTCACGATGCCGTTCTCCTCATCGAAGAACTTCTCCGACAGCGCGTCCCAACTCTCGAAATCGTCGGCGACGGTCAGGAGGTTCGTCACGGGCGGGTAGGGGTTCGAGGGATCGTTCGCACCCTCGACCTCTCCGTACTCGACGCCCTCGATCACCGGCCTGAAGCCCTTCAGCGCAAACTGCTTCTGGCCGTCCTCGCTGAGCACGAAGTCGAGCCACGCGGATGCCTTGGGCGTTGCCTCCTCGAGCACGGCGCCGGGGTTCTCGATCAGCATCGTCGTCTCCGGGATGATGTAGTCGAACTCCTCACCGTTCTGGTGGGCAAGGATCGCCTCGTTCTCGTAGGCCATGAGCACGTCGCCGGTTCCACCGAGGAAGGCGGTGGTCGCATCGCGACCCGAGCCGGGCAGAGCGACGACGTTGCCGAAGAACTTGGTGAGGTACTCCTCGGCCTCTGCCTCGGTGCCGCCACCCTCGATGACCTGCCCGTACGCCGCCAAAGCGTTCCACCGCGCCGCGCCCGACGATGCTGGGTTGGGGGTGACGATCTGGACGCCAGGCTCGACGAGGTCGTCCCAGGTCTCGATGTTCTTGGGGTTGCCCTTGCGAACGGCGAACACCACGATCGACGACGACACGACCCCGTTGGTCTCGTTCTGGTCCCAGTCCTCGGCGACGAGGCCCTCGTCGACCAGGCGGGTCACGTCACTCGCGACCGAGAAGTGCACGTAATCGGCCTCGAGGCCGTCGGCGACGGCGCGGCTCTGGTCACCAGAGGCGCCGTAGGAGGTGACGAACTCGACGTCCTTGCCGTCGTCGGTCTTGGCCCATTCATCGGCGATGGCCTTGTTCGCCGCCTCGGGCACGGCGAAGCCGACGAGATGGATGGTCTCGGGCTCACCACCGCTGGACTCCGAGGAGGAGGCGTCGTCGTCGTCGCCGCAGGCGGACAGCACGACGAGCCCGGCGAGCAGTACGGCGAGCGAGGCCCGCAGTCGGTGGTTCATCTTTGGTCTCCTTGTCATCGGGCCCGCGGTTCGAGCCCGTTCTCAATTCCCGGCCGGCACCGCCGTCCGAGCAGCGGCGCACTGTATGAAAGCCGACTAACTCAGTCAAGTTTATTAGCTTGATGGAGAAAGGACCAGTTCGCGCGCGTCGAACCCATGCACCACCTCGAGTGCGGAAACGCCGGTCGGGATCGCCGGCGCGGTCAGGTTCCGCAGTGCCTCGGCCAATCGATCCGCGAGCGCCGAGTCACGCTCGGCCTGCACCGGGCACCGTGGGCATGGCTGACGGGACGGGCCCGCCGTCCTCTTCTTCTGTTCAACGACTACCCCTGACACATGACGCGACCCCTGGCTCACACCAGGGGCCGCATCGTTTCGTTCACTCACATGGGTTGATCAGGGATCGACCACCACCGTGCAGGTCAGGGTCGTACCCGGTGCCGTTGGCGTCAGGTTCGGAACCGTGACCGCACCGTCGCCAAGAGCGCCGGTGCTGCCGTTGGTCGGAACGCCGTTGGCATCGACGCAGGAGATGGTGGACGCAGTGCCACCGTCGATCTGCGAGTCAACCGACACCGTGACGTTCGTCAGCGGGGTGTTGCCGAAGGCCACTGTCTCGCCTTCATAGGGATCGCCGTCGCAGGTTGCGGAGTTGTCCACCGTGACGCTCTTGGTGGTATCACCATCAGCGACGTAACCAGCGGGCACAGTCTCAACCACGTCGTAGGAACCGAACAGCAGTCCGTCGACACACGCCTTGCCATCGGCATCGGTCACGACCGGCTCACCAGCGATGGTGAAGTTCACACCAGACTGGGGATGATCACCGGGGCCGTCAGCAGCGTGCTTCCGGGTCTTCGTGAGTTCGATGGCACCACGCTGACGGGGGTTCACGAAGGTCACAAAGACCGTCGTGTCCGCCACCACCGTGACGTGCTGGTAGTTCGGGTCGGCAGGATCGTGTCCGGTCGGAGCAACCGTCTCGACCACCCAGTACTCACCCTGAGAGATGGCCGTGATGCTGCACACGCCAAGCGCGGACGTGACGCAGTCACCTGCGACAGTCACATCCTCGACACCCGGACCACCGACGTTGTTGATCGGGTCCGCATCCTCGACGAGGTCGAACGCAGCGCCCTGAAGCAGCGCAGGAGGCTCAGCATCGTCGTGCTTCGTGATCTGGACATCACCACAGATGGAGAAGTTCGTCGCCAACGGGGCGATGAAGTCCTTCAGGGCTGCGGAGAACGAGTCCGAGGACCGGCTCTTGAGGTACGCGGAGCCGAAGGCCACGCACTCACCCGAACCGCCAGCGAGGGCGTCGAAGTCGATCTGGGCCTCACCGAAGGTGCGGGGGTCCATGGCACCGAGGCCATCACTGTTCGCCGCCGAGATCGGGGAGGTGTTGATCGAACCGGTCGCCAGACCAGAGGCCGTCAGGTTCTGCCGAGGGGGCAGACCGGAAGCCGTGGTGTTGCCCCAGCAGGGCGTCGAGTTGGACGCTACGCACTGCGAACCCGGACCACTCGTGACCCAACGGGACAGGAACAGTTCGGGATTCGTGCCACCGTTGGCGAGGTCGTACTGGATGAGCGCATCCCCTGCCGACCGGATCGGCGTGACACCGTTGGTCGAGAGAGCCGTGCCCTTGTTGAACTCGAAATCCATGTTGGTCGTGCCGGACGGATCCTGCACACGGTGCCAGTAGATGTTGAGGAATCGAGCGCCCGTCGCCGTCGTCTCCAGGTAACCACCGAAGGTCTTCAGGTCGCTCTTGTTGGGCGGGATGCTGCCGTCAACGACCGTCGGCACCTCCGTGTCTTCCTTGGATCCCTGGCCGAACGAGTCATCTCCCGAGCCGGTAGGCAGGTCGGCCTTGCGGCGCTCCGTGCCCTGAGTGGTGCCCTGCGGCACGGTGGCCCAATCGATGGTGCCGTCGTTGTCGGCGTCGAGGATGAGGTTGGCGTCGGTGTCGATCTCGAAATCGGAACCCGCCAGCTGGATCGCTGATGCTGATGAGGCGAGGAACAGCGTCGCCGCAGTGACGGCCATTGCCGTCACGATTGCGAGCGTTGACTTACGCCGTTTGGTGGCGGTCAAGAGGTTTCTCCCGACTCGTCCCTTCCGGAGGGTGTTTCGTAGCTCTGTCGTCATGCGCTCAGTCCTTTCTGAGTGAGGTGCAAGCGAGCTCCAGCGAGTGAGTCGGAGTCGGTCGAGCTCCCGCCGTCGAACGAACGATGCGGTGGGGCGCGCAGCGGTGCTCGCCCGCCTTCGATCCGGCAGGGCGCGCCACGAACAACGTGGCGGTGGGGTGGCGCATCTCCCGCCTCCTCCCGACGGGCTCGGCGCCAGCTACCTCGTGCAGGTGACCACGACGGCCCGCTCACTCGGTTCCTCGTTCCGGACGCCCAGCCCCCGCAGATGTCCGGAACACTTCGACGGTACGCCCACTCCGTTTCGCCCACAAGACCCTGAGCAAGAATCACCGGCGCAGCGCCGGTGGTGGGTTGGTTCATCGACGAGCTGCTGCACGTGTGAATCGCTGGGAGTAGACCGACCGCGGCATAGCGTCACGCGGGCTGATGGAATCCACGGTCTCCGATACGACCCGGCCCGAACCGACGGACACCTCGAGCGACATCGCGTGGCAGATCACGTCGCTCAGTCGCTGGGTCGCCGCGCCGGTCGTCGCCGTGCTCGTCGGCCTCCTCGCCCTGGCGAACCGATACGGCTTCCATCGCGACGAGCTCTACTTCATCGAGTCGATGGACCATCCGGCCTGGGGGTATGTCGACAACCCGCCGCTCACCCCGGCCATCGGGTGGCTCTCCCGTCAGGTGTTTGGCGACACGCTCCTCGGGCTGCGAGTACTGCCGGCAGTCGAGATCGCGGCGCTGGTGGTCGTCGTCGCGCTGATCGCCCGCGAGCTCGGGGGCGACCGCCGGGCCCAGGTGCTGGCCGCCGTGATCGCGGCGACCTCGGCGGTCTTCCTGGCGGTCGGCCACCTGCTGACCACGCCGACGTTCGAAGCGCTCGTCACGTGCGTGATCCTGCTCGGATTGTGTCGGATCGTCAGGACCGGGAACCAGCGTTGGTGGATCGGCATCGGCATCGCCGTCGGCGTCGGCCTCGAGAACAAGTACACGCTGTTGTTGGCGCTCGCGTCGTTGGCGGTCGCGGCTCTTTTCACGGGTACGTGGCGACGGCTGCTGAGCGGGTGGACGTTCGCCGGCGCCGCGATCGCGCTGGTGATCTGGCTTCCACAGTTGCTCTGGCAATTCGACCACGACTGGCCACAACTCGACTTCGCCCGGACCCTCGCCGAGGAGGAGGGCGGCGAGAACCGGGCGACGCTGGTCCCGTTCCAGTTGTTGATCGTCGGGCCGCCACTGGCGCCGATCGTGATCGCCGGTCTCTGGGCCCTGTGGCGTCGACCGTCGTGGCGGCCGGTCCGATTCGTCCCCGTGGGCTACGTCGTCCTGCTCGTGGTGTTGCTGGTCACCGGCGGCAAGGGCTACTACGCGGCCGGGGTGTTCGGCGCGCTGGTCGCCGCCGGCTCGATCGCGACCATCGATTGGGTCGACCGTGGATCGGTGGCGGTGCGGAGATCGGTCCTCGGTGTCGCCCTCGTGGCGAACGCCCTCGTCGGCGCAGTGATCACGCTGCCGATCCTTCCCGAGCGGTTCGTCGACGGTCCGATCGGCGACCTCAACGAGGACACGAAGGAGACGATCGGCTGGCCGGCGTTCGTCGACCAGGTCGCCGCCGCGGTCGACGAGGAGTCCGCTGCGGTACGAGCTCAGATCGTGATCGTGACCTCCGACTATGGGACCGCGGGTGCGATCGACCGGCTCGGCGCCGAGTACGGCCTCGGACCGGCGTACTCGATGCACAACTCCTATCCGGACTTCCGCCAGCCACCCGATCGGGTCGCGCCGGTTCTGGTGGTCGGCGACGCGGGTGCCAACTCTGATTGGTTCGACGGGTGCCAGCGCGTCGCGACCATCGAGACGCCGGGTGACATCGACAACGAGATCAACGGCATGGCGGTGCGCCGCTGTGCCGGCCCGGCCGAGCCGTGGCCCGAGCTCTGGCCGAAGATGCGACGGCTCAGCTGACCCGCCGGGATCTGACTTGCTCACCCGAACGAGAAGTGGTTGTACCCGTTGAAGCTCCATGGCTGCATCGGGACGACGACTGGCGCCTTTCCGCGCAGTGTGTCGATGAGGTGGATGCCGTCGCTGGCGAGGATGGCCAGCCAGCGGCCGTCCGGTGACCACGCGAGCCCGCCGAGTGGAGGCTGCTCGCCAGGGGCCTCGAACACCGGAACCCCATCGACGGTGACCTGACTCGTTTCGCGATTCGGATCGGGATGCACGACGTACGCGATGCGTCCATCGGGAGCGGCGACCGCCTCGTCGAACAGGAGAGGGTCGATGGCTCCCGTATTGAGGCGTTGGCCCCGTCCGTCGAACACCTCGAGACCGCACTCGAGCCGCTCGTCGCAGTTGAACGCGAGGACCTGGTTGTCGGCCACGGTCCACACGTCGCCGGTGGAGATGCGCTCGGCAGCGCCGTCGGTGCCGAGCACGTAGATGCCCCCCGGCCCTGACACGACCAGACCACGATCGACGGCACCGGATGGAGAGAAGCCGCCCGGAAGTTCGAAGCGGGCCAGGGTCCGGCCAGCGAGGTCGACGAGGACGGCGGTCGCCGGAGCCGGTCCGGCGCCGAATCCGGGGCCCTGTTGGAGCAGCCAGACGAGGGTGCCGTCGCCGACGACCCAGACCTGTTCCACGACCCGATCCGCGGGGATCTCGGCGATCGTCGTCGACGAAGAGCCGTCGTACGGGTGCGGCCACACCGCGACGATCCCGTCGCCCCGCACGACCAGGCGCCGGTCGGCGACACTCAACACGCGCCGATCGACTCGCGTGACGGCACCGGTGTCGAGGTCGATGACGCGGCTGCCGTTGTCGGTGACCGCCACGAGCCGCAGCCCGGATGGCTCACCGAGCAGCGGCCCGCCAGGGATCACCTCGGCGGTCGTCGACGTCGGCTCGACCCACCTCGTCCTCGCCTCCACCCGCGTGGTGGAAGGCCGATCGGCATCGTCTGCCCACTCGTCGCCCCCCGGGCCGCCGGTGGTGAGTGCGATCGTCAACCACACGGCCGCCGCCGCGGCCACCACCGCCCATCTCCGCCTCGGTCTGGCACGCTGCGACCGACCATCGGTCGACCATCGAAGACGCTCGACGACCTCTGCCTCCAGCGGCCCGATGTCCGGGTTCCCCCCGCAGTCACGGCATCGCTCAGCCGACGGCGCCACACGGGCGCCGCAGAGCGAACAGATCCGCTGCGTCACCGATCACCAGTGTCGCGCTGCTCGCTCCCGAGCGCCCCGGGATGTGAAAGGTCCATTGCAGGTGACCACGAGGACGGAACCAAGGGAGTGGCATTCCCGCGGCAGTCATGACAGCAGCGCTGCGATGAGTGCGGCCGCGACCCATCGGCCGTAGCGCCTCGGCGACCAGCCGCGTTCGATCACGAGAAGCCGGTAGAGCTCTGCGGAGTTGTAGGTCCACAGCACGTCCCGGGCCTCCCGGGCGGTGACGCCATCGCGCAGGTGCCCGCCGGCCGTTAGCTCCTTGGCGAACATCGTCATCCCCCGGAGCCGTTCCGCCTGGAGCTGGTCCCACACCTTGGCCGCGTCGGCGTCGCTGGCTGCGGCGTCGAGGATGACGAGCTGGAACGGAACGTGTCGGGGCGCGACCGTGGCGAGGTGATCGCCGTAGAAGACGAGCTTCCGGTGAGGGTCCGGTTCGTTGCGGACCTTCATCAGTGACTCGCGCTCGGTCATCGGCACCGGCTCGTCGTCGCCGGCGATGGCGGTGTCGAACACCGCCTTGGCGAGGCCGACCTTGTTGGTGAAGACCTTGTAGACGTTCGGGATCGACACCCCTGCGGCCCGGGCCACGTCGGCCATCGTGGTTGCGGCGAAGCCCCGCTCGAGGAACAGGGTCTGCGCGCTGGCGAGAACGGCGCGGCGGCTCTGTCGCGCCAGCTCTCGTCGGCGGGTGCCGTCGTAGGTGCGTTGGGCCTTGACGGGCTCTGTCATCTGATGGATGCTCCTATTCAGTAGAAGTCATTATATGCAAATCTACGGAGGACCCGCGATGACATATGCATGCTCGTACGAGGTGCCGGCGACGATCGAGATGTACCACGAGGTGTGCCGCCTGATCGGCGACGATCCAATGGAGGGTCTGACCGCCCACTTGGTGACCCGAACCGAGATGGGGCTCCGGCATCTCGAGGTCTGGGAATCCGAGGCAGCGTGGCGCTCGTTCCACACCGACCGGGTCCAACCCGCGGTCCACACGGTGCTGAAATCAGTCGGGTTCGAAGAGATGCCGCCCGAGCCCCCGGTCGAGGTGCTCGAGCTCGTCGACATCCAGCTCGGCAGCCAAGTCGCGAGGTTCGGCATGATGGGTGCGTGACGGGGACGGCACCGGTTCGGTATCGATCGGCGGTGATGGACAACATCCGCTGGCAGCGGTTCACGGCGCGAGCGGGCGACATCATCATCAGCACCCCACCGAAGTGCGGTACGACCTGGATGCAGATGATCTGCGCGCTGCTCATCTTTCAGCGCGCGACCTTCGACCGATCACTCGATCGCATCTCGCCGTGCTTCGACATGCAGACCCGTGCAGTCGACGACGTGATCACCGACCTCGAAGCGCAGCGGCATCGACGGTTCATCAAGACCCACACGCCGCTCGACGGGTTGCCCTACGACACAGCCGTCACGTACATCTGCGTCGGACGCGACCCCCGCGACGTCGCCATCTCGTGGGCGCACTTCCAGGACAACATCAACATCCAAGCCCTCTTCGCCGCTCGCGATCGCGCCATCGGGAACGACGACATGGTCGCGATGTATCGCGACTGGGAGCCGCCGCCGACCCATCCCGTCGAGCGCTTCTGGCGCTGGGTCGACGATGTGGACGACGGTGAGATCGCACACGTCAACCTGGCCACGACGATGCATCACCTCTCCACCTTCTGGGAGGTGCGCGAACAACCGAACGTCGTCCTCGTCCACTATGCGGATCTCCTGCGCGACCTCGAAGGTGAGATGCGACACATCGCGCAGCGGCTCGACATCGACATCGACGAGGACCGCTTGCCCGATCTCGTCACCGCGGCCGGTTTCGACACGATGCGAGAACGAGCGGACGAGGTCGCCGCGGACTCCAGCCAGCGCCTCTGGCACAGCAACCGGGCGTTCTTCCACAGCGGCCGCAGCGGCCAATGGCACGAACTGCTCGATGACGCAGGACGGCGTCGATACGGCGAACGAGTCAAGCAACTGGCATCGACCGACCTCATCGAGTGGGCGCATCAGGAGCCCGCCGGCAGCCTCTCGGCCGGGTAGCCAGTTCGACACCCTCGCGAGGCCGGCGGCTCCGACGGCTCGCTATCCGGGTGGTGGCGGCTCGGTCGTGGTCGTGGTCTCCGCCGTGGTCGTGGTGGTGGTCTCCGCCGTGGTCGTGGTGGTGGTGGTCGGGGGCTCCGTCGTGGTCGTTGCCTCCGGCGCCGTGGTGGTCGTGGGCTCCCGCGCGGTCGTCGTCGTCGTTGCTGGTGTGGGCACGGGCACGGGCACGGGCACGGGCAACAGCGGATGGGTCGCGAAGTACTTGATGACGGTGTTGGCCACGACCCGATGCCCGGCGACCGAGAGGTGCAGTCCGTCGCCGAGGTTGTAGGCGGCGGCCACGTAGTGGGTCATGGGTTCCTGGAGCACGGTCGAGACGTCGATGACGTTCCAGCCCGGTTGGCTGAGCATCCAGGCGTTGACCGCGTCGATGTCGCGCTGCATCGCCGGCCCCGTGATGTCGTTGAACCACAGCGCAGGCCGGATCGGGAGCAGGGTCATGACGTAGACGGTCTTGCCTGCGGCGACGGCCGTGGCGCGGGCGTCGCTGATGGCGGCCTGGACGTGTTCGACGTTGATCCAGACGCCCTGCACGTTCTTCTGACTCAGGTCGTTGACGCCGCCGGAGATGATGACGGTGTCGATGTTCGACCCCCACATGGCGAGGTCGACGAAGACGTCACCCCTGAGGAACGGATGAGGACCTGCCAGGAACGTGCGGCCGTCGAGGGCTCGGTTCGTCGCCGTCGGCATGGCCAGGCCTGCCCACGTCGGGGCGGGCACGTTGGGCACCTCCGGGTGTGACGGGGAGGTGTTGGAGTCGCCGTAGATCCACACTCGGGAGAGATCGGCGGTGATGGGAGGGAGCACTGCACCTGGATCGGGCGGGACCCACTCCGGGCGGGGCGCGGCCAGCAGCGCCGCGAGCAAGCGGTTGGTCGCGGCGATGGTGGCACCGCGCTTCCACCGACCCTTCGTGCACTTCAGGACATGGGTGCCGTTCTGGGCAAAGCCGTTGCCGCGGCAGCGTGCGTTGGCCTTCGCCCGTGGAAGGTCGCATGCGCTCAGCGTCAACGCGGCCGCGACCAACACGGCCGTCACCCATCGGAGATGTCGCCACGTTCCGTTTCGCACCAGCACGCCGGACCCCTTCCGCCCCGGGAATTATCGACGAAGCGGCGATCTCAACCAAGTCGACGGCCGCGGCATCCCGGGTGGAGTCACCTCAGGGGTGCCCGTCCTTGTCGACCTTGTCTTGTCGGTCACCATGACGGAACTGGACTCACGCAGCGCCCGTCGCCGGGTCTCCATTGACGTAGCGTCGTGCTCGCACTTCCTGTGGGAAGGGGTCCCGACGGTGTTCGAAAAGCTAAAGCGCAAACGTGAGATCAAGTCCGTGAAGGCCCAACTCGTGAGCGGAGCGCAGCAGGGCGCGGCGATCGTTCAGGCCGCCAAGTCCAAGGCCACGATCATCGAACAAGCGTTGAACATTGCCAAAGGCCAGACCTTTACCTTGACCGGCGCCGGCCTGGTCGAGACGCGCACGAAGAAGGCTGCCAACTACGGATCCATGCCCATCAACATCGGCGACGTGAATTTCCGTGTCGGGCGCGTTCAAGACGCCAGCCGCGACGAACTCACTCACATCGACACCGGCAAGTTCGTCATGGAGGCCAAGCGCTGCGTGTTCACCGGTGGCACACAGACGCGTGTTTGGGAGCACGCCAAGATCGTGGGTTACGACACCAGCCGGGCCGACATGCTCCTCATCGCCGTGTCGAACCGCGAGCGCATGAGCGGCATCCTGTACGAAAAGCAGGGCGACTTCGCGATCGAGGCCTACTTCATGGCCTGGTACGAGGGGCAGCGCGACAACCTCGCCGCCGTGTCCGAATGGAGCAAGCGCATCGCCGCTGAAGCCAAGTCTGAGCTCGCCGAGTCGACGGCCAAGGTGGAAGGTGAACGCGCCCAGCAGCTCGCGGTTCGGCTCGCCCAGTTAGTGGGCAAGGACGAGGCCCAGGCCTTCCTCGACACGCTGCCCGGTGTCTCCGTGACCATCGAGCGGAAGAACTGAGCCCGGCGACGACCGGTGATCAACCGAGGAGGTCCCGTAACTGGTCGTCGGTGAGCGGCACGCCGTCACACCAGCCGTCGACCGGTTCGCCCTTGGCGAGCTGTCGGCCGAACTCGTCCGAGGACAGCTGTCGGCGGTAGGTCAGCTCGCGCCCATCGGTCAACGTGATGCGCTCCTCGACGTACGGGCTCCCCACGAGACAGACGCTAGGTCGGCGCGCTGACACTCACTCCGAGCGACCCCGTTCGAACTCGAGCCAGACGAGGAGCGCGAACGGCACCATCGCAACCACGAGTGCGATCACGCCCAGCACGGGCGCGGTCGCGACGAACGCGAGGACCGCGGCGACCATGAGCACGACGATCCAGATGATGAGCGTTCGCCGAAGGCGCGTCGCAGTCGGAGCACGTTCGGCCATGCCGCCGAGGGTACGGGCTCCACCGTTGCCGCGGGGGCTCGGTGATCGCTCGTCACCGGCGGGTACGGCTCGTAGCGTTGAGGCTCATGCGAGGCCCCTCCCGGCTCTCGTTCCGCCAGCGGATGTAGCGGCAGAGCATCGAGGACTGTTCGACGTGAGTGTCGTGGTCGGTGCCATCGAGGGCTTGTTGCCCTCCGCCGGGGCCAGATCGCGCACGTACACACGCTCAGCCATACCCGGTCAAAACAGACGGCCGCCCTCAAGTGGTGGACGCGACCCCACCACGTTCCCGGGAACGGCACTGGTAGCCGGGGTGTGTCGGATCGACTGTGGAAGGCTGATCCCATGCTGGGTCAGATCGGATCAGGTCAAAGCGGATGAGCGCCGAGGCCGAAAGCTCACCACCCAAGCCGTCCTTGATACTCGCGTTGCTCGATAAGGCACTCGCGCTCCAAGCCCCGATGACTGAGCACCACATCGCTCGCTTGCGACGGAACCGACCGGAGGCCATGCCGCACCAGATCGTGGGTCGCCTGAACGCCGAGTTGCGCGCCGCGACCATCTCGGCAGGGGTCGGTGTCGGCGCGGCCGCAGCGGCGCCGGCAGTCGGCACTGGAGTGGCACTCGCCCTCTCGGGAGCTGAGGCGATCGCGTTCCTCGACGCCACCGTCCTTTACATCCTGGCCCGCGGCGAGGTGCAGGGCATCACGATCCAGGAGGTTGAACGTCGTCGAACGCTGGTCATGGCCGTCATGCTCGGTGACGCGGGGGCAAAAGGGATCAGCGCGGTCGCAGAGCGGACTGGCCAGCATTGGGCACGACAAATTGTGCAGGCCATCCCGATGTCGAAGATCCTTGCCGTCAACAGGGTGCTCGGTCGGAACTTCGTCACCAAGTACGGCACCAAGCAGGGCATCGTCGTGCTCGGCAGGGTCATTCCATTCGGTATCGGCGCCGTGATCGGCGGCACCGCCAATGCGATCTTCAGCCAAGGAATCATCACAGCCTCCAACCGCGCATTCGGAGCCCCCTCACAGTCGTGGGAGAACTGACTGGTGACCACGCCGCGACATTGGCCACGACGCGTCACCCACACACCAGTCCTCGGCTGCGGTGGCACCGGCTCGAGGGGAGGCGCCCGTGGGCGGCGGGCCGGGCGCAACGGGCAGACCACCCCCCGTCGGGCGTTGACCAGTCGCCACCCACCCGACCGGAAGTTGCACGACCGGCACGCCGGAACCAGCACGCCGCGCCACTGCCTGGGAGGGAACGCCGAGACCGGGGGTTGGTGACCGGTGGTGGTCGCTCTGCCGGTGCAGCCTCCTTCGAAACCGAGCCCGCACCATGGCCGTGCCGCCAGCAGCCGGGCCCGTGCTCGCTGGTACCCGGGCCGTAGGGACTACCTCGCCTCGGCATCGCTCCGCTCGAGCGCCGTGCTCACCTTCGCATCATCGCCCACTCAAACCAGCTCGGTCACCGTGAGCTGCATGCCCGGGTTTGTCGCGACGTACCGCTCAGCGGCGTGGATGGCGACGACGCGGCTGCTCGGTCGAGCGCGACGTTGACCTGTGGAAAGGAGTTCTGCCCTCCCTTTTGGCCTCCGTCGGGCCTCACGCACCGGTCGGGCCGGTCAGGCTCCGGTCCGGATCGTCAATGCTTCCAGGCCTCTCGGGCGAGTGGGCGATGGCAGACTCGAACTGCCGACCTCTGCCGTGTGAACCCCGTCCAGGGATTCGAGCAACTGACCCTGGACGACGACGGACGAATAACCCAGTAACTACGGGGTCTTCAGCGTCCGCCGCGTCGGCGACGCACGGCGGCGAATCACCACGAACTCAGAATCGCGCGCCATAACCGCGCCATAACTCGCGTCATGGTGGCCGCGCGAAACGGCCTGCACCCTCGCGCGGAGACCGACCGAATCGCGCATCGCCTACCGGCACGTCGGTGACACCCGCGTCGTGGCTCGAAGCACGCCGTTCTCGGTGGTGAGCGATCGGAAGGCGCGCGCTGGCTACCGAGAATGGCGGCACTCGCCCGCGATTGCACATGCCCCACGTCGCCGGTTCCGCGATCGTTCGCGATTGACGCCGATCGGCACATGGAGGGCACGGAGGGTGGCATTCGCGATCGTCGCCGTCCGGCATTTGGAGGCGGCAAACCCATTGACGTGGCTGCGACGATTAGCAGCGCACATGGTGATGGCCGAACCTCTACGTTTGCATGTCATGGAGCTCACCGTTCAGACGTTCCTCACCCTCGACGGCGTGATGCAAGCTCCCGGGGGTCCAGAGGAGGACCCCAGCGATGCTTTCGCCCATGGAGGCTGGCAGGCCCCGTTCCCCGACCCAGCGATTGGCGAGTTCGTCACCGAGCTGAACAGTCACGCCAGCGCCTTCGTGTTTGGTCGCCGAACGTTCGACATCTTCCGCGGCTACTGGCCTGACCAGACCGACCCGGCCAATCCAATCGCCACAGCGATCAACTCGCTACCCAAGTACGTCGTGTCCAACTCGCTCAGCGAGGCCGAGGTCACGTGGCGCGGCGAGCACCCTGACACCGCTCGCCTCGTCGCCGGCGATGTCATCGCTGCGGTGCAGGCGCTGAAGGACCAACCCGGCGATGAGCTTCAGATCTGGGGAAGCGGCCAACTGCTCCAGACGCTCTTGCGACACGAGCTCGTTGACCGCTTCCGTCTGATCACCTTTCCGCTGGTGCTCGGCTCCGGTCGTCGCCTGTTCAACGCCGGCATCACGCCAACAACGTTGCGTCCCGTCGACCTTGTCGTGACGGATCTCGGGGCCATCCTCGCGACCTACGAACCAGCCGGGCCAGTTCTCGTCGGCGAGATGTGACCCGCTCCCGACCCATCCCTGATCGCCGGCTCCGTGTCGTTCGCGAGGAGACCGATCGGCACTTCGGGGACTGCGCCTGACAGCACGAATGCGGCGGTCTCCGGTGAGAGCGCCGGTACGCGAACCGACCCGGCCACCCGTGGTGGGGTGACCGGGCCGGTCAGTGTCACGTGGTGGCTAGGCGTACACGCAGGTACCGGGCGGTACGACATTGCCGGCGGGGCACGTCGTGTTGTCGTAGACGATCGTGCCGACATTCGACGGGGTTCCGGTCGCGCCGGTCAGGTCGACGCCCGACGGGTGCCCCAGGCTGACATTCGTCAGGTTGGCGCCGACCAGGATGGCGTCCGTCAGGTCGCCGAGCATGTTGGCGTTCGTCAGGTTGGCGTTCGTCAGGTCGGCGCGTTTCATGACCGCGAGACCAGCCACGGCGCCCGTCAGGTTGGCGCCGACCAGGATGGCGTCGGTCAGGTCGGTCCATATCATCCAGGCGCCGCTCAGGTTGGCGCCGGTCAGGTCGGCGCCTGTCAACCATGCCTCTGACAGATCGACGCCGGTCAGGTCGGCGCCCGACAGGTTGGCGCCGGTCAGCTGGACGCCGACCAGGGCGGTGCCGGTCAGGTCGGCGCCGGCCAGGTCAACGCCTGACAGGTTGGAGTACGACAGGTTGGTGCCGGTCAGGTCGGCGCCCGAAAGGTTGGCGCCGGTCAGCTGGACGCCCCACGACAGGTTGGCGCCTGACAGGTTGGTGCCCGAAAGGTTGGCGCCGGTCAGGTTGACGCCCGGTAGGTGGGCGTTGGACTTGTCACAGTTGTGCCAATCGACACCCGGCGCGGCAGGTGCCGCGCAATCGCCGACCGACGGTGCGGATGGGGGAGGCACGCACGCGGTGACCGCGGCGAGTATCCCCAGTGACAGGACGAGGACGAGTAGACGGCGCATGGCAATGCCTCCCGGGGTGTCAGACATTCGCCCGACAAGGAACCGCAACCTAGACGCCCGCAGGACCGTGGCGGGGTGTGAACGCGCACGGTTGCGAGAACTTGCACACGATTGCGCGATGGCGATGGCCACCCGCGAGCGCGTCGCGTAACGCACTCCGCGGTCTAGCCAACGGTCTAGCCAAGGCCCCCGAAATGAGTCCCGCGCCACCTCAAGGCGCGAGCGCGAGACCCCTTGAAACATGGGGATTCCACGCGCCTCGGGGTGTCTCAAGGGAGGCCTTTCACGCCCCGAAGGTCGTGGGTTCAATTCCCGCCCCCGCCCACGCCCGCCCGGGCACACGCGCCGGTGTGCGCGTAGGGGTGGCAGTGTCCCCGAACGCCGGGTCCGTGTCGTTCTCGCGACGGTCGCCGATCGGCACTTCGGGGACTGCGCCTGACAGCACGAATGCGGCGGTCTCCGGTGAGAGCGCCCGGGACGCGAACTGGCCCGGCCACCCGTGGTGGGGTTGGCCGGGCCGGTCGGTTTCAGGTCGTAACTAGGGGAGGAAGGTGCAGGTGCTCGGCGACGTTACGACCGTGTTGTTAGGGCAGGTCGTGTTGCTGTAAAGGATGCCGGTTACGTTCGACGGGTTGCCGTTCGATCCCAACAGACTGGCATCGGTCAGGTCGACGAACGACAGATTGGCGCCCGACAGGTCGGTGAATACCACGTCGGCGCCCGTCAGGTTGGCGCCCGTCAGATTCGCGTCGGACAGGTCAGCCTGATACAGGTTGGCGCCGGTCAGGTTGGCGCAGGACAGGTTGGCGCCTGAGACGTTGAGCCGTTCGAGGAAGGCGTTTGACAGGTTGACGCCTGACAGGTCGCGCTCGTGCAGGTCGACGTCGTGAAGGTCGACGCCGTGAAGGTCGACGCCGTGTGCGCAGTCGTCGACCGGCGGTGGGTTGGGTGCGCAGGCGGTGACCGCGGCGAGTATCCCCAGTGACAGGACAAAGACGAATAGACGGCGCATGGCAATCCCTCCCAGCTGCCAGACAATCGCCCGACAAGGAACCGCAACCTAGACGCCTATGGGGGCCGGCTGTCGCCGAGTGTCCCAAAGACACGTGCTTAAGAGTCGTTCTCCGGGCAGAACGTCGCCTTCGTGTACGTCATGCGGCGATGTCTCCGAACGCCGGCTACCGGAGGCGCTTGGTGAGGTAGATGGACAGGTCGTTGTCAGCGGTCACCACATCACCGCCGCGCACCTGCCTTGAACGGTGCCAGGCCCCGGTGCCGTCGAGCACATAGCCGCGGTTGCTGTAGAGGTGCTGGGCTGGGCCGTAGTCA
>DATEEV010000327.1:0-13871 GCA_035281005.1 Microthrixaceae bacterium
CAACATGCGCACGCCGGGGTTCGGCGTCGGCGGCTACTGCCTGACCAAGGACCCGCTGTTCGCCAAGCTGGCGTCGGCGGAGCTGTGGAACACCCCGATGGAGTTCCCGGTCTCGTCGGCCGCGGTGCGGATCAACGACGATGCGCCGCTCGTGTCGCTCGACCGGGTGCGCGAGCTGATCGGCGGGTCGCTCGCCGGGAAGCGGATCCTCCTGCTCGGCATCAGCTACCGCCAGGACGTGGGCGACACCCGCTACTCGCCGTCGGAGACCTTCGTGCGCGCGGCGGAGGCCGCCGGGGCCGAAGTCGTCGCGCACGACCCGCTGGTCGACCACTGGGAGGAGTTCGACCGGCCCGTTTCCGACGAGATCCCCTCGCCCGACGGCTTCGACGCCGTCGTGTTCGCGGTGCCCCACGACGAGTACCTGCAGATCGACCTGGCGAGCTGGCTCGGCTCCGCGCGCCCGGCGATCTTCGACGGGTTCCGCGTGCTCGACGCCGACCAACGACGGATTGCGACCGGCCTGGGCTGCAGGGTCGCGTCGATCGGACGAGGGGGAGAGGCGATCTGATGGCTGGTTCGAGTGGGAGCGGCAAGGCGCTGATCACCGGCGGCGCCGGGTTCATCGGGGGGCACCTGACCCGCCGGTTGCTCGACGACGGCTTCGAGGTCGACTTGATCGACAACCTGAGCCGAGGGGTGAAGGACGACCTGATCGCCGAGTTCGAGTCCCGGCCGGGGTTCTCGGTGCGGATCGCGGACCTGCGCGACCCGTCGAGCCTCGACGGCGTCGGCGACGACTACACCCACGTGATCCACTTCGCGGCGCTGCTCGGCGTGCAGAACGTGTTGGAGCGCCCCTATGCGGTGCTGCGCGACAACATCACGATGCTCGAGACCATGCTCGACGTCGCGGCGCGGCAGACCGCGCTCGAGCGGTTCCTGTTCCCGTCGACGAGCGAGGTCTACGTCGGCACCCAACAGCACTTCGAGCTGCCCATCCCGAGCCCCGAGACCACGCCGCTGGCGGTGTCGCCGCTCGAGCATCCCCGCACGTCGTACATGCTGTCGAAGATCTACGGCGAGGCGCTGTGCCACCAGGCCGGCCTGCCGTTCACGATCATCCGGCCCCACAACTTCTACGGGCCGCGCATGGGCCTGGCCCACGTGATCCCCCAGCTGCTGCAGCGGATCCACGACTCCGCCGACGGCGACGAGCTGGTCGTGTACTCGATCGACCACCGGCGCACGTTCTGCTTCATCGCCGATGCGGTCGAGTACGTCGCTCGGCTCCTCGGCAGCGACGCGGCGGTCGATGGCACGTTCAACGTGGGCGTGCAGGATCCCGAGATGACGATCGGCGCGCTCGCCGAGCTGCTGATGGGGATCGTCGGGCGCGACCTGCGCATCGTGGAGGGTGAGACCACACCGGGCTCGCCGCACCGACGTTGTCCGGACATGACCCGCACCATCGGGGTGACCGGGTGGGAGCCGGCGGTGTCGCTCGAGGACGGCGTGCGTCGCACCTACGAGTGGTACCAGCAGCGCATCTTCGAGGGCGACCAGGTCTCCGCCCGCTGACGGTTCCCCTACCGGTCCCAGCCCCGGACCCCCCTCGAAATGCGTCACTGAGGAACACATACGTTCCTGATCGGCGCCTTCGTTGGGAAGGTCGGGGGCGCGCGAGGTTCACGGGCGGTCGGCGGTGACGAAGTCGATGAGCTCCTCGACCGCGCCGACCAGCGACGGGTCGAGGTCGCGGTAGTCGCGAACCCGGCCGAGCAGTTCGCGCCAGAACCGGCGCGGGTCGGTCGCACCGACCGCCTCGCAGATCCCGTCCTTCCACACGCGGTCGCGTGGTACGTCGGGCCAGACGTCGAGGCCGACGAGCTTCGGCGAGATCGCGGCCCACACGTCGACGAAGCGGTGACCGCGCACCAACACGTCAGGATGGTCGACCGCGGCGGCGAGTCGGGACTCCTTGGTGCCGACCACGAGGTGGTCGACCAGCACACCGAGGCGTCGACCCGGTCGGGGCCCGAAACCACGGACGAGCTGGGCGAGATCGTCGATGCCGTCCATCGGCTGCACGACCACGCCCTCGGAGCGCAGGTCGTCGCCCCACACCCTCTCGAGCAGTTCGGCGTCGTGGATGCCCTCGACGTAGATCCGACTCGCCCTCGCGACCCGGGCCGGCACCGCGTCGCCGGCGATCGAGCCCGAGGCGGTGACCCGGCTCTCCTCGATCGCGACCGGCGCGGGGGTCACCAACGCCACTCGCCGGCCATCGACGCGGAAGGCGCCGGCGACATTGCGGACGCGCAGGTTGCGGCCATTGCCGTCGCGCAGTGAGACCACCGCGTCGGTGCACTCCACGACGGTGGCCTCACCACCGCCGTCGAGGATGACGCCCAGGCCCCGGGTGGCCGCGACCTTGGGGAACCGGACGCGGGCCAGGGTCGGGTCGTCGAGTTCGAGGGGGTCGCTGAGGATGCCCTTGCGGTAGGTGCCGCTCACGGGGGTGAGCGTAGGTTTCAGCGCCGGGCGACCAGTGACACCTGGGTCGCGGAGCCGTCGTGGACGGTGAGGTCGGGGCGGTACGCGTAGCCGAGGGGATGAACGAACTCGGTCAGGCCGTCGGGCTCGTCGAGTCCACTGGCGAGGAGATGCCGCACGAGCGCTCCCTTGAGGAGCTTGTTCCAATGCGACACCGCGACCAGCTCGCGGCCTCGCCCCTTGGCTGGGTCATCGAGGAACCGCACGGTGATGCGTCGCGTGTCGGTCCCGCCACCCGTCCACGCGGCCGAGTGCTCGTTCGGGAGCAGGTCCCACACGACACGACCGGTAACGTCGGGGCCGAGCGCCCGGTCGAGGTGGGGTCGCCACCAGGTCGACAGCTTCCCGGTCCGCGGGAGCGTCGCTCCCATCTTGAGCTTGTAGTCCGGGATCGGGTCGAGCGCGCCGACCACGCCCCACATCCCCGAGAAGATCCGCACCTGCGCCCCGAGATGACGGCGGGAGGCAGCGGGCAGGCTGGCGGCGTCGAGCTCGCCGTAGAGCACGCCCGAGTAGCGCTCGATCGCAGGGAGGGTGGGGCTGCGCAGGATGGCACGGTCGGCAGCCACCGCGGCGGCGAGCGCGTCACCCTTCACGCCGAGCAGCTTGGCGGGCTCACCACGGAGTGCTTCGCGGAGGGCGGCGATGACGGTGCGCCTCGGGCGATCGAGCCGGTCGTAGGTCGACGCGCCGGGGCTCCACGGGCCACCCGTGCCGGCGGTGGTCTTGCCCTCGGAGGGCGGCAGGAGGATGAGGGGGCGATCCGGCACGGCGGGACGATAGCGAGCGACCCCATGAAGGGGTGAACCGGCGCTGGGGCGCGCGCGAGGGAGAATCCAGGGGATGCAGGAGGGATCCGACACCGAGGGGGGCGAGGCGCCGACGGCTTCGGCGTCGGTCGGGCCGGCGCGACGGTCGATCGTGCCGGAGCGGCCTCGATTCGAGCCCGCGCCCCCGGACCCGCCCGTGACGGAACCGCTCCTCCCCACGGTCGAGGAAGAGTCGGCGATCCCACCGCCGACCCGACCGTCGCTCGATGCCGAACCACCCCGACAGCGCGGCTGGATCGTCGCCGCGGTGGCTGCGGTCCTGGTCGTGATGGCCGGAGTGGCGGTGGCGATCGCGACCGGCGACGACGACCCCGTCGCGGATCAGCCCACGCCCTCGAGCTCGCTGGCCCCCGCGACAACCATGGCCGGAGCCACGACGACGACCGCCGCCTCCCCCGCGGTCGACCCGGCGGGAGCGACCTGCGAGCAGCTCGCGGCCGCCCCCGAGGGAGCGACGATCAGCATCGGCGGGAGCCTCGCCTGCGACCTCACTGCCAGATCGACCGGGGTGACGGTGTCGGGGCGAGCGACCGGTTGGATCACCTGCCGGCGCTGCGACCGCTGGACTTTCCGAGTCGAGCTCTCCGGGGGCAACGAGGGCGCGGTGTTGCACATGATCGGCGGGGACGGTTGGGTCGTGGAGGATTCGGTGCTGTCGGGCGTTGGAGGCAGCGGGGTCTACGGCGTGTTCGCGGTCGGCATGACGCCCGAGAACGGCCAACCCACGAACTGGACGATCCGTCGCAGTCAGGTGGTCGACCCGGGCAACTCGCCCGCACATCAGGACAACCTGGACCATGCGGTGTACGTCATCGCGGGCAACGGCGATCCTCTCAACGGGGTGATCGACGACGTGACCATCCGAGGAGGTGGCGCGGGCGCGGCGCTGAAGATCGGTGGCACCGGCAACGACGGCGGGTTCGGCGACGACGCGGCCGACAAGGTCACCGTCATCAACTCCACGATCACCAACGTCGAGGGCCCCGACCCGACCTGCGTGCTGATCGCGACCAACAGTGACGACGTGACGTTCCGGAACAACGAGCTCGACTGCCCCGGCACGGCGTTCGCACTCGACGGTCCGTGGACGGGGGAGCGGGTCATCCTTCGGGACAACATGGTCTCGTCGGCCACGGGGCCGTTCATGCTCGTGCACCACTACAACCACCCCGAGCTGGGGGCCGCGGCGGATGCGCTGGGCACCGATTTCGACACGATCGGGCTGGCCGATTCGCCCTGCCCGCGATGGGGGTCCTGCCTCGGCAACGCCCGCGGTTGACCGCCCACGCTCCGCGCGCAAAGCCCCTTTACACGACCTCGTCGGTTCCATAGCCTTCCCGCTCAAGGGGGTCAGGCAGGAGTCGTCCAGCCGGCGGGCCCCGATCGACGCTGGGGAACGAGATCGGGACCCGCCCCCCGACTCCACTTGGGAGCTCAGGGGGCCGCTGACGGCCAGTGGCCTACGTTGACGAGATGGCGTCCGAACCCAACTCCGTCGAAGCCCAACGCGATCGGATCGATCGGTTTCGCGAGCTGCACGACGTGGCGGTTCAAGAGGGCCGGCCGTTGGTGATACCGAACCCGTGGGACCAGGGCTCGGCTCGGTTGCTCGCATCGCTCGGCGCCCACGCGCTGGCCACGACGAGCTCGGGCCACGCGGCGACGCTCGGGCGCCTCGACGGGTCGGTGACCCGTGACGAAGCGATCGCGCATTCAGCCGCGATTGTTGCGGCGGTCGATGTGCCCGTGTCGGCGGACCTGGAGGACTGCTTCGGCCAATCGGCCGAGGAGGTGGCCGACACGGTCCACCTGGCAGCCGAGACCGGGCTCGCGGGGTGCTCGATCGAAGATGCCAACCGGAAGTTCGACGAACCGATCTACGAGCTCGGCCGCGCGGTGGAACGCGTCGCCGCGGCCGCGGAGGCGGCCCACGGTGGCGAGGTGTCGCTCGTGCTCACGGCTCGGGCCGAAGGCGCGCTCTACGGCCGTGACGGCCTGGAGGACATCGTGACCCGACTGCGCGCGTTCGCGGAGGCGGGCGCGGACGTCGTCTTCGCGCCAGGCGTGCAGGATGCCGAGTCCATACGGCGGATCGTGAGTGAGGTCGGGGTGCCGGTGAGCGTGCTGGCGCTGGCGGGTACTCCGACGGTCGCGGAGCTGGGCGAGCTGGGCGTGGCGCGGGTTTCGGTTGGCGGTTCGCTGAGCTATGTGGGGTTGGCCGCGGTCGCTGCCGCGGCGCGGGAGCTGCTCGACGACGGCACCTACGGCTACTGGGAGATCGTGGCGCCGGCGCGCCAACTCATCCGCGACGCGCTGGCCGAGCCTCAGCCCTGACCGACCTCAGCACTGAACTGTGTCCTCCTACCCACACGCGAGGTGGGCAGAAGGACACACGACACCGGTGCTGGTGGGCCGCCTGGGTCTCGAACCCAGCACCTGAGGATTAAAAGTCCCCTGCTCTACCCGCTGAGCTAGCGGCCCGGGAGATGGGCGTAACCGTAGGTGTAAGGCTCGGCGAATCTCCCGGGGGGACGGTAGCGGTCCACGAGACCTACTGTGGGCGAGCCGTACCAGGGCGCAACCACGCGAAGCAGTCAACCTCGCCCGGCACGCCACACACGTCTGGGCCGGACTGTGGGGATCGGTCGATCTCCCCGCGGATCGTTGTCACCCCCGACGTCGGCCGACATAGTCTCGCCCCCGAGGTGGAGGAGGGCGTCGGTGCAGTCATGGCGACGATACGCGGGCCTCACCATCGCCGTGCTTGTCGCGCTCGGCGCGTGCTCGTCCGAGAGCGACGATGTGCCCTCCCACAAGTCGACGACCACGACCGTCGACGACGACGGCAACATCCCCATACCGACGATCTCCGAGGCCACCGGCGGTGCAGGACGCCCGATCGGTGGCATGCGCTACGACGTCACCGAGTTCGGCTACCAGGAGCACGAGTACTTCTTCGAAGGCACTGCGAAGACCTACCCGCCGACGGATGTCCCGCCCGCGGCGTATCGCAGCCGGATGATCGTCTGGACACCGGCGGATTCGACCCGCTTCAACGGCACCACGGTCGTCGAGTGGGCGCATGTCAGCGACTACGGCCAGTTCGAGCTCACCGTCGACCTCAATGCCCAAGCGCCGATGCTCGAACAGCAAGGTTTCGCCTTCGCCCTCGTGAGCGCTGAGGAAGGTGGAGTCTGCGACCAGAGCGTCACTGGCTGCACCGACACCTCGCTCAAAGGCGCCGACCCGCAGCGATACGGGTCGCTCGATCACCCAGGTGACCCGTACAGCTTCGCCATCTTCAACCAGGCGCTGCAGGCACTCAAGCGTCCCACCGGTATCGCTCCCCTGGGCGAGCTAGAGACCCGCTTCATCATCGTCGAAGGCTTCCAACCCTCGATCGACAAGTGGTTCACACAGGGCGCACCCGCCTCCGCTGCGGCGGCTTCGCCCTTCGGCATCAACGGCCCCATCAACGCCTATCTCGCGAATGGCGCGGACACCGATGCCCGCCTCGCCGACGCGTTCCTCATCGACGCCACCGCACCGGCCAGCGAGCCAGAGCGATACCGAGTCCCGACCTTGCACCACCTCGACGAGTCCGCGATTCGCCGTGAACCCTCGCGCGACACCGCGAACCACGTGACCTGGGAGATCGTCGGTGCACCGCACGCCGACCGCTGGGCGAGCGACCACATTCGCCTTCCATCCTCTACCCCGCCTCCTCACCTGACCCGACCGGAGGAGGAGGCTCGCCGTGACGCGTTCGACGACTTCGGACAGACGACGACTGCCGGTGGCGAGATCTGCGCTCCCGGGCGGGCCACCGGCAGCGCCTTCCCTCGCCGCTTCACTCTGAACGCCGCGCTGGTCTCCCTTCACGAATGGCTGAACACCGGTCAGAAGGCTCCCTCGGCGCAGCGCATCGAGCGGACGCGAGCGACACCGGACTCGCCCACGAGGAAGCTCAGCCGCGGTCAGGACGGCAATGCCGTCGGAGGGCTTCGTTCTCCTGTCGTCGATGTGCCTTTCGCTACCTACAACGGCGAAGCCTGTGTGTCGGCGGGCACGATGGTCTCCCTGTCATCCGAGCGACTCGCGCAGCTGTTCTCCTCACATGAGGACTACGTGAACGAGTTGCTCGCCGCGACGAACAACGCCGTAGCGGACCGGGTCCTCGTCTGTCAGGATGCCGAGACGATCATGCGCAAGGCGTCCGAAGCGGCGATCGGTGGTGCGGACAGCTACTCAGCCGCACCGGATTGCGTCGACGAGCCGCATCCCCCTTCCCCCGACGTTGGTGGTTTGCCGTCGGGTGATTCGAGCGCACGCCGTCGACTAGGAATCAGCCGTGGTGCAGACGCGACGTCCTCGTGCTTCGACGCTGGAGAAGCGGGGCCGGATTCTCGACGCGGTGGAGAGCATCATGCTGCGCGACGGCTACGCGGCGGTGACCTCGCGGCGCGTCGAGGCCGAGTCCGGAGTCAAGCTGCACTACCACTTCGGAACCTTGGATGACCTCTTCGTCGCACTCGTCCGCCGCCGCGGCGAGAGCAACGTCGCCCTTCTCGCAGGAGCGCTCACATCGCCGGATCCACTGCGATCCTGGTGGAAACTTGCGTCGGAGCGGCGCGGCAACGCGCTCCTCGTGGAGCTCAGCGCGGCAGCGAACCATCGCCCCGCCCTCCAGACCGAGGTGGCAGCGTTCGCTCGTGAGTTCCGACGGATGCAGATCGAGACACTCGATTCGGTTCTCGACGACTACGGGATCGACCGTGCGACGTTTCCGCCGGCACTCGTTGCCGCCGCGATCCAGGGCCTCGCTTTCGCTGCTGCGTACGACCTCGTCTCGGGGTTCGACACGGCCCAGGAGGAGGCAGCTGCCGCGATGAGTCGCCTGCTCGATCAACTCGAGGAGCGCCGCGCGGCCGGATCGGAGTCGTGAGGCGGCGGCTTCGAACGAGTGATCGACCTGGGCTCGGTCAGCCCGGCGGTGGTGGAGGAGCCAGTTTTCGGAAGTCCCAGCTCACGATCTTCTCTGGGCGGACGCGCAGCCACGCGTGCCGGCCGTCGTGAAAGATCTGCCCTCCGGAGTACTTGTCGGCGTAGAGCTGCTCGGGAGCCTCGAGCTCGGGGACGGACTCCCCCGTCCTCGGTGCCTCGCCCACCTGCTCTGCGACACCGCGGATCTCGACGCCGCGGAGATCCATGTAGCCGTCGCCCGAATCGATGATCACGCTGACGCGGCCGTCTCGCTGCACGTCGGTCCAGCGTTGGCTTCGGACGATGGATGTCAGCCACAACCATGACCCGTCCCAGACGAACCACAACGGCGTTGCGTGAGGCGCGCCATCGCTGCCGACGGTCGCGACACGACATGTGCGCTCGGACGCGAGGAACTCATCGCGCTCTCCCGCATCCATCGCGATCTTTGCTCCGCGCCGTTGCTCCTTCATCGTGCTCCTCGGGCGGTCACAACAGCGGCAGGTCGATCTGACCGTCGGTGGGTTTGGACCGTCAACACGCTAGCGATCCTCGCGCAAGTTTGAACGATCGCTCTAACTTAGATAGAACTGGCGCCGCGGAACCTGCGCGGAAGGTCGCCGTCGCCATCATCGTGATCGCATCAACGGCGCTCCACCGCACCAGTTCCAGAGGAGGACGCGATGAGCACCGTGGAAACGGCAGAGGTGTACTTCGATCCCTACGACGTCGACATCAACGCCGACCCGTACCCGACCTACGCGCGACTGCGGGAGGAGGCGCCCGCCTACTACAACGAGAGGTACGACTTCTGGGCTCTGTCCCGGCACGCAGACGTCGAGCAGGCGTTGCTGAATTGGCAGGTGTTCACCAGCACTCGCAGCGACATCCTCGACATCATGAAGGCGGACGTCGTGTTGCCGCCGGGCGTGATCATGTTCGAGGACCCGCCGGTCCACACGGCCCAGCGGGGGCTCATGGCTCGGGTGTTCACGCCACGGCGGATGGCCGAGTTGGAGGACCAGGTGCGCCGTTATTGCGTCGCCTGCCTGGACCCGCTCATCGGTTCGGAAGGGTTCGACGTCATCACCGAGCTCGCGTCGACACTGCCGATGCGGGTCATCGGGATGCTGCTCGGCATTCCCGAGCAGGATCAGGTCGCGGTGAGGGACAAGACCGATGCCAACCTGCGCACGGTCCCTGGCAAACCGATGGCCGTGCAACAGGAGAACGTCGCCAGCGGTGCCATGTTCGAGGAGTACATCGAGTGGCGCTCGAAGCACCCCTCCGATGATCTCATGACCACGTTGCTCAACGCCGAGTTCGAGGACGAGCACGGCGAGACCCGGAAGCTGACTCGGCAGGAGGTCCTCACCTATACGTCGGTCCTGGCGGGTGCGGGCAACGAGACCACCGGACGACTGATCGGATGGCTGACGAAAGTCCTGGCCGATCATCCCGACCAGCGAAGGCAGGTGGTCGAGGACCGTTCGCTCATCCCCCGGGTGATCGACGAGACGCTCCGTTTCGAGCCGACGGGCCACTCCACCGCCCGGTGGGTGACCGAGGACATCGAGGTCGCCGGCACCACCATCCCCGCCGGCCATCCGATCCTGCTGATCTCCGCCTCGGCGAACCGTGATCCGCGTCGCTACACCGATCCCGACGTGTTCGACATCCACCGCACCGACATCCACCACCTGACGTTCGGATTCGGCCTGCACTTCTGCCTCGGCGCGAGCCTGGCCCGGCTCGAGGGGCGGGTCGCCCTCGACGAACTGCTCAACCGCTTCCCTGAGTGGGACGTCGACTACGACGGCATGAAGCTCGCACCGACTTCGACCGTGCGCGGCTGGGAGCGGATGCCGATCTCGCTGCCTGCGCGATCAGCCTGTCGTCGGACCCGAGGTGAACGACTCGGCACACGCGACGGTCCGGCCGCCGCGGCGCCGTGACATGAGCTCGGCCTGGAGGTTCTGTTCTCGGTCGGTCACGACCGACGAGGTCGAGCGGCTCGCGGTGACACCGTGGTGCCGAGGAGGTCGAGGAGCTCTCCGACGCTGCGGTCCCGGCCGATCTCGTCGTGTAGGGGCAGATGGCGCTGAATGTGGTAGCGGTTGCGCCGGCCGTCCCGCTCCTTCACCACGTAACCGGCCTCGCTGAGATCGGCCACGACCCCGTACGCCGTCCGCTCGGTCACGCCAAGCCCCGATGCGAGATCACGCAGTCGCGCCTCCGGCTGGTCCGCAAGGAAGAGCATCGCCCGCGCGTGTGTCGTCAGAAAGTTCCAGTTGGCCACGTCGATCAGTAAAGCAATACTAGAATACTTTTGCTAGCTTTAGCTTGCCGCTGTAGGTTGGCAATTGCTCCAGATGGCGGCCGCCCGAGCGGACCTCGTCTGGGGCCGAGAGGAGCCCGCGGTGAACATCGTGGGAGTTGTTGCAGCCGAGCAGGAGCCGCTTGACGTTCGTTCACGCCAGTGCGGACGCTGCCGCCAAATGTTCGAGGGCGACCCGACGCTTCACCCGGCCGCGGTACCGGAGTGGTGGGCCTGCCCGCCGTGCCGAACGGCGCTGCTGGGCCCCGACCGCAGCCGAACCGCCTCGACCGCAACGGCATGATCGTGACGAGGCACCACCGCCGACCACGCCACGGTGATGGCACGGCATGGCTCGTCGCCGACCGAGCTCACGGCGACTACGTCTGCTACTGGTACGTCGGTCGCGCCGGCGATCACCTCGCAGACCAGGGCCGCGCCGCGACGGCCGAGGAAGCCGTCGCCTGGGGGCGTGCTCACACCACCCGCGTGAGGATCCGCACCGTCGACGGATGCAGCCAATGGGCCGGCACCGCGTCACGACCCGAGGGTCTGTCCCACACCTGGACCTCGCCCACGTCGGTGAATGACCAGGGGGCGGCCGCGGGCTCGAGAGGAGGAGAGGGAGCACGATGCTGAGATTCGAATGGAACGCATTACATGTCGGCGACCGAGTGGCCGTGCACGACCCCGTGGGTACCGAGTTCCCGCTGCTCGCCGGCACCGTGGCCGTGGTCGAGACGAACCGCTCCAAGCGCGGCGCCAATGGTGTCGGGATCCGCGTCGCGACAGACGGTGGCGGCCAGCGGGTCGTGTGGCCGTCGTTCCTGGCGACGCACCACGATCCGCCCGATCCGACCGAGGACTGTTGGCGATGCGCGGCCCTCGCCAAGACCGCCGCGCGTCAGCTCATCGCGTCTGCGGTAGCCGTTCCGGTCGCGGCCCGATGAACACCTGGGAATACCTGATCGTCGCCCTACCGACGTTCAAGCCCTCCACCACTACGCAAGGTCAGTCCGACTCCGTTGTCGTGCTCAATCACGAAGGGGCCGACGGCTGGGAGGCCGTGGGGATGACCGCTCTGGGAGACGGCCAAGTCGCCGTGCTCATGAAGCGCGACGCAGGCTCGCGCGCATCTGCGTAGAGCAATGGTGGCCGAGTCGAAACCGGTCGACACTTCGCATCCGTCCACGTCGAGCTCGCTGCGCTCGGCGATCATCCCCTGGGCTTGCTCGATCACGACCCGGCTGGTCACCCCGTCGAGTGCCGAGGTGGCCAGGTTGTCCGCCAGCGAGCAACGCCAGGATCCGCGCTCGCCGTCCCCCCGCCACGGGTCAGGGCCTCAGCGCGAGACAACTGCATACCGGAACTCGGCATCAGGCGGTGCGCGCTGCGGCGTCGGGCCCAGCCCCGCCGCCTCGCACCGCCGGAGGAGTCGTGTCGACCTCGACGGTGACCTGAGGCTGACCCCGCCGTGACTGGTCCGTCAGGAACTCGTCGAGACGGATCACCACGTCGAGTGTCGCGACGCTCATGAATGTCACGTCGCTCAGATCTGTCGTCGGAGTCGGTGGGGCTGAACCCGTGGCACCCGAGGTCGAAGGTGCCCCGAGCGGGTCGTGACGCTCAACGGCGGCTGACTTCGCCAAAGCTTGCCCGCAACGACCTGTACTACCCCTGATCGAGGAGTTCAGGTAGCGGTAGCGGTTTCGGCCTGATGGTCGGCAGCGAGGAAGAACTCGATCGCCGTGGGAAGCGGATCCAGCGCTGGCGAGGTGTCGATGAGAACCGTCGCCGCGTGGGCCGCGTCGCGAGCATCGAACGAGGCCTTGGTGCAGCACCACTCGATCATGTTGCCATCGGGATCGTCGGTGTAGATCGACTCCGTGTTGCCGTGGTCGATGCGCAGGACGTCCATCCCTTCACCCAGCCATCGCTGCTGGCGCTCATCGAGCGCACCCAGATCCGGAGCGGCGAACGCGACGTGATTGACCCACGACGGAAGGCCGAGGCCTCTTGAGAGGGACAGATCGCCCGCGCCGATCCGTGGATCATTCAGCTCCCACAGGGCGAGGAGCGCTCCGTCGCCCGTGTCGTAGAAGACATGTTTGGCCCACCCCGTGCCGTCGGGCGCATCGGTCACCCCGGCTTGGGCGTGCACCAGATCGAAACCCATCGCCCGCGTGTAGAAGTGATGCGATGCCTCGAGGTCTCGACACGCCATTGCTACGTGATGGAAAGCCATGGTGCCTCAGTTCAGTTTAGTTAGACTAAAGTCAAGTGTGCGCTTCCAGGCGAAGGGAGTCAAGTGACACGCTCGTACCGGTCACCCACGCGTGACGAAAGGCGGGCAGCCACGCGGACTGCGATCTGCCGTGCCGCGACGGAACTGTTCGTCGAGCGGGGGTACGCCGCCACGCAGATCACCGCAGTTGCCGAGGCCGCCGGAGTTTCGGCGCAGACGGTCTACGACAACTTCGGGACGAAGCGCGACCTGCTTCGAGTCATCGTCCACGACGCGGCGGTAAGAGATGTCGACACGATGCTCGATTCGACATGGGTCAAGGATCTGGAACACGAAACGGACCAGTGGCGTCGATGGGAGCTCATGCGTGAAGCGGCTGCATCGGTCCTCACCGCGGCGTTGCCGCTCACCGCGGTACTCAAGGCCGCAGCGGTCAGCGAGCCGGAGATCGCATCCCTTTGGGTGGAGATGGAAGCACAGCGCCGACGAGACGTTGAGGGCCTCGTCCAGCTGCTGCTTGCCGTCGGGCCGCTCCGACTGCCAGAAGACGACGCCGTCGACCTGGTGTGGGCCCTCAGCCGCACAACAGATCTCTACGCGACGCTCGTCACAGATCGCTCCTGGCCCGCCGCTAAGGCCGTCGATGCGGTATCCGACACCATCGCACGAGCCATCCTGCCGGACAGATGAGCCAACAGCGTGTTCATCCCACGCCGTCGCCTAGGAGCGCACTCCGCAGGACGGTAGGCCGGTCAACAGACCAACTCGAACGGTGCCACCTATCGCCGGCTACCGGAGTCGCTTGGTGAGGTAGATGGACAGGTCGTTGTCAGCGGTCACCACATCACCGCCGCGCACCTGCCTTGAACGGTGCCAGGCCCCGGTGCCGTCGAGCACATAGCCGCGGTTGCTGTAGAGGTGCTGGGCTGGGCCGTAGTCA
>DATEEV010000328.1:0-3230 GCA_035281005.1 Microthrixaceae bacterium
CCTCTGGCTCGACCCCGACGCCGGCCTGGCCCTCGTCGCCGTCGGTGGCCGCGACTTCGGCCCGTGGGCCCTCGAGGTGTGGCCCCGGTTCTCCGACGCCGTCCTCCTCGAGTTCGGCTGACGGGTCGGCTTCGACCGACCCGGCGGTCTCGTCCGAGGCGGGGCCGGTCGAGGTGACCTCGTCAGGGCGCTTGGTCACGCCGCCCCAGAAGAACCAGGCGAGGCCGACGATGATCATGATGATGCTCAGCACGAAGTTCCACCGGAGCCCGCCGATCTTGGCAGCCTGGTCGATCCGCAGGGCTTCGATCCACATCCGGCCCGTGAAGTACAGCGTGACGTAGGCCGGGAACAGCTTCCCCTTCCGCAGGTTGCCGCGCCGCTCGAGGAGCAACAGGACACCGACCACGCCCAGGTTCCACAGCATCTCGTAGAGGAACGTCGGGTGGAAGGTGGTGTCGTCGGCGAACTCGGTCGAGAACCGCCGGGCGCCGTTGTCGGCGTACGGCTCGACCTCGAGCGCCCAGGGCAGGCTGGTCGCGCGGCCGAACAGCTCCTGGTTGAAGTAGTTGCCGAGTCGGCCGATGGCCTGCCCGAGCGGGATCACCGGCGCGGCCACGTCCATCAGTTCGGGCAGGTCGAGCTTGTGGCGCTTGACGTACCAGAGCCCGACGAGGAACCCGGCCAGGATGCCACCGGGGATGCCGAGACCGCCCTGCCAGATCTTGAAGGCGTCGGGCCACAGCGACTTCGGGCAGTCGGGTTGCCCGCAGTACGTGCTGTTGTAGTCCGTGATGACGTGGTAGATCCGGGTGCCGATCAGCGCGGCGGGGACGCACCACAGGGCGATGTTGGAAACGTCTTCGGGGTCGCCGCCACGCGCCTTGTACCGAGCCCGCGCCCAGGTCACCCCGACGAGGACCGCCAGGGCGATCATCAGGCCGTAGATGTGGATGCGGAGCGGGCCGAGGACCAGCTCCGAGCCCGGAGGTGGCGGGATCGAGGCGAACACGGCCGCGGAGCTTACGGCTCGGTGGTCGTGGTGGTGGTCTCGGAGCCCTCGCCGTCCCCCTCGGCGGGCTCGGCCGGCTTGGCGGTCGTGGTCGTCGTCTCGCCGACGTCCTGGGGGAAGGGATCCTGTGGGATGACCGGGATCAGGTCCTGGTCGTCGAGGCACTCGGCGAGGATCGCGGTCGTGCCGAACGCGAGGGCGTTGTCGTTCGAGAAGGGGTCGGGCTCGGCTCCGATGAGCAGGCCGGCCGCGAACTCACGGGTCAGACCACGACGGTCGATTCCTCGAGCGACGCACGCGGCGGACTCGAAGTCGAGCTTCTGGTAGGCCGAGAACATCTCGAGCAGCCCGGCCTGGAAGTCGATGCACCCGGCGAGGATGTTCATCATCGCGGTGCGCTCGTCATCGCCGTACGACAGGCCCAGGTCGCCGTCCTGGGGCTCGTAGCCCAGCTCGAGGAGACGGTCGACCCCGAATCGGTCGACGACCTTCGTGGCGGCGCACTCGGCCTGCGGACGAGGTGCGGCCCATTCGTTCAGGTTCGTGCCCACGGTCGACAGGTGGTCGACGAGGGACTCGCGGACCCCGACCTCGTCACGGGTGTACTCCTTGATCGTGCTCGGAGCTGGCGTGTCGATCTCGGAGGTGTCCCACTGCGACGCGCTGCAGGCGGCGAGCACGGCGACCGCGACGCCCGACGCAACGAGCGCAGTGAGGGCGCGTGTCGTCAGGGAGCGGAAGGAACGGGACACGGCGACCATGCTAGGGGGAGGGCCGCGACTGCGGCCGTCGCCCCCCAGGGGTCAGGCCAGCGTGGCCTCGACCTTCGCCAGCGCGTCTTCCTCGCTGACATCGAGGGCGAAGCTCAGCTCGGACACCAGGACGCTGCGCGCCTTGACGAACATGGACTTCTCGCCGGCGGAGAGGCCCTTCGACTGGTCCCGCAGAGCCAGGTTCCGGACGACCTCGGCGACCTGGTACACGTCGCCGGACTTGAGCTTCTCCTGGTGGTTCTTGAACCGCCGGCTCCAGTTCGCCGGCTCGCGCACGTCTTTCTTGCCGAGCAGCTCGAAGAGGTCCTGGACCTCCTCCTCGCCGATCGGCGGGCGCATGCCCACCTCCTCGGCCTTGTCCGCGGGGACCGACAGCATCAGCTCGCCGTGGGCCATCTGCAGCACGAGGTAATCGGTCTTCTCGCCGTTGAATTCCTTGCGCTCGCGCTTGACGACCACTGCCGCACCATGGTGGGGGTAGACGACACGGTCGCCGACATCGAAGGTCACTGATTCACTCCTCGTGAAATCACTGCGTACCGGTAGAGGGTGCCACCTTCCCGACAGGTCGGCCAATCATCCTGCCGTGAACGATCACGATCGAGGTGTGACGTCGGTGACAGCTGGCGACGAGCCGTAGCCTCGGTCACGTGACCGACCTCTCCTACACCGTGATCAGCCACGACGCTTCGATCGAGCCGAGCGAGCTCACCGCGACCTCGCGTGACGGCGCGTTGTGGCTCCCTCCGGTGCTGTTCGAGTCCGCCACCGGCTGGAAGGTCCGCGACGTCGGGCTGTGCCGCGACGACGCCTGTGTGCCCATCTCGCACCTGCCGGAGCTGCGCGACGGCCACCTCATCGACCTCGTCGGCACGGCCGCGCTGGTGGGCGCCCCCCTGGTCGTCGACGACCGGGAACGGATCGCCGCGATCGGGACCGCCGCCGCGATCCGCGCCGCCGAGCTGGCCGATGACCGAGCCCCCGAGCTGACGCTCCGCGACCTCGATGGCCGCCCCGCTCCGCTGCTGAACGAGTCCGGCGACAAGCAGATGGTCGTGGCCTTCTCGAGCTGGTGCGGCTGCCGCTACGACCTGCCGGGTTGGCAGCGGCTCCACGATGAGCTGTCGCCGCACGGGTTCGGCGTCGTGGCGGTCGCCGTCGACGAATCGCCCGACGACGTGCGCCCATGGGTCGAGGACCTCGACCTCCCCGTCCTGTTGGATGCCGATCGCTCGTTCTGCGACCGATACGGAATCGTGAACGTCCCCACCGTCGTCTGGATCGACGAGGACCGACGCATCGTCCAGCCGAACCTCCAGGCCTTCTCCGACGACCAGTTCAAGGAGTTCCACGGCAAGGCGTCCGAACCGCACGCGCGGGCGCTGCGCAACTGGGTCGTCGACGACGTCGCACCGGTTCCCGAGACCGAGCTCGAGGGGCAGCGT
>DATEEV010000329.1:0-2338 GCA_035281005.1 Microthrixaceae bacterium
CGCTTCGCCGCACAACGGAGGACGACGGACGTGCCGGACGACATTGACTGCATTGACATCCTCTGGAGCTCTGGGGACGACAGAGTGAAGAAGTCGAGTCAGCCGCTGTTGCACCAACGAGGACCACGGCTGGGGGCAGCCTCGTCGAGCACCATCACGGCGACCGACAGGCCGTGCAAGCTGTGATCCACGGCCTCCACTACCAGGCCAACGTTCTCGCCGCCGATGCGACATGACCGACGTGACTGTCAGCAACCGCCGGGCCGACAGCTCGGCGAACGAGGACTTGGCCAAGCTCGCCCGGCACGGCGCCGATACCTTCGGTTACAAGGCCGACCTGCGGATCGAGCGCAGGCTAGCCCAGCTCCTGCGTCTGCGGGTGTCTCAGATCAACAACTGCGCCTACTGCCTCAACCTTCACCACGAGGCTGCACGCGACGCCGGCATCCCCCGGCCGGTTATCGACACCCTGACCGCGTGGTGGGAGACCGACTTCCACGACGCCGCCGCCCGCGCCGCCCTCGCCTACTCCGAGGCGATGACTCGCGTCGCTGACGCGACCGTCGCCGATGATTTCGGTTTGCGTCACGCCGCGCTGGCCGAGCACTTCTCGCAGGAGGAGATCCTCGAGATCATCGGGATCGTCATCAACATGAACGTCTGGACGCGACTCAAGTTGGCCGAGGGCGCCACCCCCGGACTCACCGAGCAGAACATGTCGTGAACCCGCTCACCTGCCAAGCCGCGGTCCGCGCCGCGAGCGACCAGCTCGCCGGGCAGCTGTCCGACGCCGAACGAGGCGCGCTCGAGGAGCACCTGGGCGGCTGTGACAGTTGCTCGTGCCTCATGGACCAGCTGTACAGCACCATCGCCATCCTCCGGTCACGCCCCGAGGTGCAGGTTCCCGACTGGCTCGCCGCCATGTTCGCCCACACAGGAGGCGGCCGCGCCGAGGCACTCACCGCACAGCTGCCGCATCTCTACGCACTCGCGAACGCGCTCGACGCCGACGCCGCCGACGACCTGGTCCAGGAGACGCTGACCTCCGCGCTCGCCGACCCCGATGCCGACACGACCGGGGCGGGCCTCGCCGGTGCCCTGACGCGCCTCGCTATCGACCGGGGGCCCGAAGTCCAGTCCCCGGCCGTGCCGACCCCAGGCAGTGATCCCGACGCCGACGAGCCCGAGCTCTTCTACCCCGGCCTCTACGCCGACGCCCCCGACGCCGGCGCGTGGGTGGACCAGCCCGTGGCCTGGGGCGAGGCGCGGGTGCTCGGTCCCGAGGACGATCTCGTCACGACCGAGACCTACGCGGCCGTGGACGCAGCGCTCGCCGACCTCGATCCGATCGACGCCGGACTCGTCACTCTCGTCGACATCGAAGGGGCCCCACTGAACCGGGCCGCCCTCGAGCTCGACCTGTCCTCCGCCGAGGCGCGCGAGCGCCTCGCCCGAGCCCGGTTCGCGGTCCGCACCGCGCTCGACCGGTACCTCCGTAGCTCGGCCCCGACAACCCGCACGGCTTCCCTTACACGACCGAGTGAGAAGGAGAGAACCCAATGAACGACACACGCGAGACGGCAGTCCTGGCAGGAGGCTGCTTCTGGGGAATGCAGGATCTCATCCGGAAGCGGCCAGGAGTGATCTCGACAAGGGTTGGCTACACCGGTGGCGACATGGCGAACGCGACCTACCGGAACCACGATGGCCACGCCGAGGCCATCGAGATCGTCTTCGACCCTGATCGGGTCTCGTACCGCGATCTGCTCGAGTTCTTCTTCCAGATCCACGACCCGACCACGAAGGACCGGCAGGGGAACGACGTCGGCAGCAGCTATCGGTCCGCGATCTTCTACACGAGCGAGGCCCAGAGGAGCATCGCCGAACAGACCATCGCGGACGTTGACGCGTCGGGCTTGTGGCCCGGCAAGGTGGTCACCGAGCTGTCGCCCGCGGGTCCCTTCTGGGAGGCGGAGCCTGAGCACCAGGACTACCTGGAGCGCTTCCCGAACGGCTACACATGCCACTTCGTTCGCGACGAGTGGAAGCTCCCGCACCGTAGCGAGCGACTGACGTCGTAGTTCCGCGGGCGTCGCGCGCGGCGGTCAAGCGTGACGAACGAAGTGTGCGACCCCGCCGAGCCGGTAGCTGACCAGCCGGCATCGTACGGGAGGATGGTTGACCGTGTAGGCACGAAGCGGAGGCCGGGCATGTCCGACGACCAGGCGCTCATCGATGTTCGCGCCGGCGACGACGTGTCGCCGCTCGCCGGATCGTGGGAGGTCGATCCGACGCATTCGGCGCTCGAGTTCGTCGCCCGCTATGCGGTGTTCACGCT
>DATEEV010000330.1:0-6259 GCA_035281005.1 Microthrixaceae bacterium
GACTACGACTACGGATGGCTCGGCCAACACAAGCGCGGCCTCGAACACTCACCCGGCCTCCATCCCACCATCGAAATGGGCGCCCGCCCCTACAACCCCGACCTCGGACGCTTCCTCCAAATCGACCCCATCGAAGGCGGATCAGCCAACGACTACGACTACTGCAACGCTGATCCCATCAACTGCACCGATCTTGACGGACAGGCCCCATGGGACGCCATTACCAGGGCCGTCAAGAAGGTTGTAAAGAAGGTCAAAGAGGCAGCCAGAGCGACAGGCGAGTGGGCCATCCGGAACCGTCGTGCTCTCACTGCCGTGGCTTCAGTAGTCGGCGCGGGTGTGTGCATCGCCACTGCCGGCGTGGGATGCGCTATCGCGGCCGGCGTGGCTTTCGCCGGCAATGCACTTCGGAGCTGTTATGACACCGCTGTCTGCCGAACCGGCCGCGCTGGGCGAAATCGTCGTTGGGGGGCGTTCGCGACGTCGGTCGCGATCGATGCCACGCTCGCCTATGCCGGTGGGCTGGCGGGTGCCGTCTCGAAGAGCGCCGACATTGGCCGGGTGGGAACGTATGTGGTCCGCGCGCACGGGCAGGCATTCGGTCTTGCCGAGGATCTCTCGAACTAGCCCGGACGTTTCAGTAGGCCGGAGGCGATGAGAGGGCCGCGTCCGCGAAAGAGCCCTTCTGACAAGGGAAACTGATGGTGTCGAAGCCACAGCTACCGCTTGAAGAAGGGCACTCTCGAGGTGAATCGTAAACGGACACGACCGCGTTTGTTGGTGACTGCCGATGGCACCCATGTGGTGGGACACGCGGGTGCCCGGTTGTTGTCGGATCTCGCCGACGCGATGGGGCTGACCGACGCCTTGTCGGCGGCGATGGCGCCGACCAAGTGCCGGGCTCGGGGCCACGATCGGGGGCAGGTGGTCGCTGACCTGGCGGTGATGATCGCGGATGGTGGTGACGCCATCTCGGACTTGGCGGTGCTGCGTGATCAGCCCGACCTGTTCGGCGAGGTGGCCTCCACACCGACGGCGTGGCGGACCCTCGAAGCGATCGACGACGGTGCCCTGGAGCGGATCGCGACGGCCCGCGCCGAGGCCCGTCGCCAGGTGTGGGCCGCGGGAGCCGACCCGGGGTTCTACGTCATCGACTTCGACGGCACCTTGATCACCTCGCACTCCGAGAAGGAGGGTGCGGCGCCGACCTACAAGCGCGGGTTCGGGCACCACCCGCTCCTCGCGTTCCTCGACGCCACCGGTGAAGCGCTCGCGGGGATCCTCCGTCCCGGCAACGCCGCATCGAACACGACCGCCGATCACGTCGAGTTGTTGGGCTTGGCTCTCGCCCAGCTGCCCATCGACCCCACGATCGTCGAAGTGGTCGCTCGGGCCGACTCGGCCGCGCTCACCCACGGCTTCATCGACGCCTGCCGGGCCGCGCATGTCCGGTGCTCGGTCGGCTTCGACCTGACCGCCCAAGTCCGTGCCGCCTGCCTGGCCGTTCCCGCCCGCCGCTGGATCCCGGCGGTCACCGCGGATGGCCGCGACGAACGCGAAGGCGCCCAGGTCGCGGAGATCACCGACCTCCTCGACCTGTCCCGCTGGCCCGAAGGCACCCGGGCCATCGTCCGCCGCGAAGAACCCCACCCCGGCGCCCAGCTCACCTTCACCGATGCTGACGGTCACCGGTTCCAGGTGTTCATCACCGACCAGACCGACCCCGACATCGCCTACCTCGAAGCACTCCAACGCGGCCGCGGGCGAGCCGAGAAACAGATCTGCAACCTCAAAGACACCGGGCTCACCAACCTGCCCTCCGCCGACTTCGCCATCAACGCCGCCTGGCTCACCACCGCCCTCATCGCCCATGACCTGTTGGCCTGGTGTCGCCTCGTCGCGCTCGACGGCGACCTCGCCCGCGCCGAACCCAAACGACTCCGCTACTGCCTCCTCCATGCCGCCGCAGTGATCGCTCGCAGCGGCCGACGCACCCGACTCCGCCTCGCCACCGGCTGGCCCTGGGCCGACGAACTCGTTGCCGCGTTCACCCGCGTGCACGAGCTCCGCCTACGGATCTGAACCACCACCGCGGGCGGCCGGCCCGCAACACGCAACCCCACCCGAGACACCCCACCAACCTCACGCCTCCAGCTTCGACGCGCCCCGACCACCAGCCCCCGAACACCGATCACCCATCACCGCAACCGACACGCCGACCGCTACACACTCGGCGAGCTACTGAACAGTCCGGGCTAGTGACCTGAGTCGGGATTTCGTGGTCGGGTAGGAATTTTCGGGGTGTGGCTCGCGTTCTCGTCGTCATCGTGGACGACGATGGGAGCGAGCTATGGGTCACAAGGGCACACCGAAGCGCGAGTTGGTGCTGAGCGACGAGGAGCGCGAGACGTTGGAGCGGTGGGCGCGCCGGCACACCTCTGCCCAGTCGCTCGCGATGCGATGTCGGATCGTGTTGGCCTGCGCGGAGGGCCTCGAGAACACCGTCGTCGCGGAGCGGCTCGGCGTGAGCCGCGCGACGGTCGGCAAGTGGCGGGCCCGGTTCGTGGAGCGTCGCCTCGATGGTCTCCATGACGAACCCCGGCCCGGCGGACCCCGCACGATCACCGACGACGACGTCGAGCGGATCATCGTCAAGACCCTCGAGGAGACCCCGCGGGACGCGACGCACTGGTCGACGCGTTCGATGGCCCAAGCGGCGGGCATGTCGCAGTCGGCGGTGTCGCGGATCTGGCGGGCCTTCGCCTTGAAGCCGCATCTGGTCGACGACTTCAAGTTGTCACCGGACCCGCTGTTCATCGACAAGGTCCGCGACATCGTGGGCCTCTACCTGAACCCGCCCGACGCGGCGGTGGTGTTGTGCGTCGACGAAAAGACCCAGGTCCAGGCTCTCGACCGGACCGCACCGGTGCTGCCGTTGATCCCCGGCACGCCCGAGCGCCGCACCCATGACTACAAGCGCAACGGGACCACCAACCTCTACGCCGCGCTCGACGTCGCGTCCGGCAACGTCATCGCGGACCTGACACCCCGGCACCGTTCCGAGGAGTTCCGCCGGTTCTTGAACCTGATCGACAAGACCGTGCCCGAACACCTCGACGTGCACGTCGTGTTGGACAACCAATCGACCCACAAGACCCCGTCGATCCAACGCTGGCTGGTCCGCCACCCGCGGTTCCATCTGCACTTCACCCCGACCTACAGCTCATGGCTGAACCTCGTCGAGCGCTGGTTCGCCGAGCTCACCAACAAATGGCTCCGCCGCGGCACCCACCACTCAGTCCGCGAACTCGTCGCGTCGATCCGCACCTGGATCACCAACTGGAACGACGACCCCAAACCGTTCGTCTGGCACAAGACCGCCGACGAGATCCTCGACACCCTCGCCAACTACTGCGAACGAATCTCCGACTCAGGTCACTAGTGGGTCATCCATGGCGGTCGGCCCGCGTTGGAGTGGCGGCGCTGGGCTTGTTCTACGGGGTTCCGGCGATAGTGGTGGGTGCCGTTCTCGGCGAAGGCCTGGGCGGGGTGCTCGTCGTCGCTGGTCTCGCCTTGAGCACGGTCGCCGCGGTGCGGGGATCGAGAGTCGACCTTTGGGTCGAGGATCATCGCCTGGTCGTCCGCAACCGCTGGCGAATCGTGACATTTTTGCTCGAGAAGCACCCGAGGCTCGAGCCTGTGACGCCGTGGTGGATGCTCCTAACTCGCATGGCGACGGTGCATGTACTTGGAGTGCGACAGGACGATCGTCGCCTTGCTGTCCCGGCGTTGGCCACGCTTGGCAAGGACCCCGCCGATCCGCAAATAGCTCGAGTGATCGACGAACTCGGCAGATAATTGTGCTGCTGAGTTCGGGAGAAAGACTGTCGGGCACACTGGAGCGTCGGCCGACTCAAATGGACCTCGAGCCGTCTCGTTGACGAGCGGCATCCGGGCGGTCGAGATTTCCGGCTCAGTCAGTCCTCGTCGCGACGCAGCAGCAACACCCCCGACGGCGTCCCGCCGCCCGACGTGACCACGGCCGTGCGAGCGTCGCGGACCTGCCGGGCGTCGGCCTCGTGGCGCAGCTGGGCCATGGCCTCGTAGATGAAGCCGAAGCCGTGGGTCCGGCCCTCGGACAGCTGGCCGCCGTGGGGGTTCACGGGCAGATCGCCGTCGAGGGCGATGCGCTTCCCGCCGTCGAGGTAGTCCTTCGCCTCGCCGAGGCCGCAGAACCCGAGACCTTCGAGCCACGAGATCGCGTTGAAGGTGAACCCGTCGTAGAGGAGCGCCAGGTCGACGTCGGCCGGTGTCATGTCGGTGCGGGTCCAGAGGTGCGCGGACTGGCCGAGCACCTGAGGTTCGTGGGTGACGGTGTCCTGGTCCCATGAGATCCGCTCGGTGATCTGCGTGCCCACGGCCTCGATGCGCACCGCGGGCTTGGGCAGATCGCCTGCGACCGACGCGTCGGAGACGATGACCGCGATCGACGCGTCGCACGGGACGTCACAGTCGTAGAGCCCGAACGGCGTCGTGATCGGCCGGGCGGACAGGTAGTCGTCCATCGTCATCGGGTCGCGGTAGATCGCCGCGGGGTTCCTCCCCGCGTTGGCACGACCGTTCAGCGCGATCCAGCCGAGCATCTCCCGCGGTGCGTGGTAGCGGTGCATGTACTGGCTCGCGTTGATCCCGATCCAGTTGGCCGCTGACATCGCGCCGAACGGGGCGCGCCACTCCATGTTCGAGCCCGACACCCTCCCGCCACCACCAGCAGCGAGGCCGAGCGTGGCATAGGTCGACTCCCAGACCGTTCGGAAGCACAGCACGTGTCGGCACATCCCGGTGGCGACCGCCATCATCGCAGCGATGATCGATCCGCCGGGCCCGGGCAGCTCGCCGCCGCCGTTGATCCACGTCGGGTGGATGCGCAGCGCCTCCTCGACCGCGTTGGCACCGCCCTCGCTCATCCCCATCGCGACCGGACCGGGATAGGTGGAGAGGCCGTCGATGTCGTCGAGGGTCAGGCCGGCGTCGGCCACCGCGGCCAGGCACGCGTCCACCGCCAGTGACAGCGGATCGCGCATCAACCGCCGGCCCATCGCCGATCGTCCGACACCGGACAGGACCGACTTGTGCTCGAAGCGGTCGCTGGTCAGCGGCGCCCGTGTGGTGGGTGGTTGGGGTTCGGGCACCGGATCGACCGGGTTCGTCGTCCCCGTCGGCTCGAACAGCGGGATCCACACGTCCTCGTGCTGCTCGAAGCGGACCGCGACCTCCTGGCCGATCTGCACCTCGTCGGGCTCGCACCCCACGATGTTCGTCGTGAGGTGCACGGTGGGGTCCTCGTCGAGCACGACGTTGGCGATCACATAGGGCGGCGGGAACCCGGGGAGCCACGCCTGGGAGTTGATCGTGAACCCGATGATCGTGGCCCGGCCCGACACGACCGTCGGCTCCCACGAGGTGCTGCCGCACCGGGGGCAGCGCGGAACCGGTGGGTGGACGAGGCCGTGGCACTCCGTGCAGCCCTGGATGCGGAGCTGGCCGTCGGCTCCGGAGGTCCAGAACCACTCGTTGGCCGGCGTCAGCTGCGGGAGGGGTCGCACGGGGGCTCCATGTCATTCTTCGTCGGGTGGGGAGGGTCGGTCATCGGTCGTAGAACGCGAGCATGCCCTTGATGGGGAGGCACTCCGGCAGGGGGTCCTCGTAGGACCAGGCCACGTCGGCGACGAGCTCGCCGTCGATCGTGGCACTCCAGTGCGAGGCCGTCCCCTTGTAGGGGCAGTAGGTGAGGGTCGGGCTCGGAACGAGCAGGTCGGTGCGAACCGCCACCGGGTCGACGTAGAGGCGCGGCGCGAGGGACGTCTCGTACACGCCGGTGGTGTCGTCGGTGTCGACCAACGTCGTGTCGCCGATGCGCACGGTGAGGCGTCGCTTCGTGGGGACGCAGTCGACGCGGTGGTACGGGTTGCGGGGGTGGCCGAAGACCTCCTGCTCCTCCTCGAACCACGCGTCGACCGCGGACCACTCGACGCGCACGTGCCCGGGCTCGCCCGGCTCGGGCTCCGTCACGACACCGGTGACGTCGGCCGCGGGGAACGCATAGGTCGGCGGGGCTCCGGGGCGGTGCACCAGCAGCACGTGATCGCTGTCGAGGACCCAACGGTCGCCGATGCGGGCGCGCACGCGACGGGGGAACGGCTCGACGTACACGACGCCCTCGGGCAACGGCGCGGAGAACCGTCCCGCCGGCTGGGGG
>DATEEV010000331.1:0-6005 GCA_035281005.1 Microthrixaceae bacterium
AAACTGATAGCGGCCAGGCTCGATCGACAACGGTCCGAGATTGACCGTGAGTGGGGGCAGGGTCAATGGGCTGCCGACCGCTGCCCCCGGAGCCCGTCCCGCTTCGATCTCGCCGGCGATCTGAAACGGCTGCGGGCCGGCTGGCCCGGGCAAGTTCACGATCGATCCGTCAGCGTCCTCCAACGTGAGCTGCCAGGGGATTCGTCGATCGGTCTCGTCCCAGCCAACCTCGATGAAGATGACGACGGCGAGCGGTCCAGGCCCCTGCTGGACACTCCAGCCCGCGCCGAGGAGATATGCCTTGCCGTTGACGCTTTGGGCGCTGTCCGCGAGAAGGATGTCGGCGCGCACGTCGTCAGACCGTCAGCTCGCGTCGGCCAACGCTGATCGCAGCCGGCGCTGTCAGCAACAGTTCGTTCCTCGACATCGGGTCCTCTGCCTCCCCGTTGACTTCGCCGTCCCCCTGGGTGCGACGAAGGCCCCGCCGATCGGCGAGGCCCCCGGTTTCACTGTGGAGCTGATGAGAATCGAACTCACGACCTCTTCCATGCCATGGAAGCGCTCTAGCCAACTGAGCTACAGCCCCGAAAGGGAGAGGTGACGTTACCACCGCGCCCTTCCGGAGCCGGAAACCGGACGGCCCGGGTCAGTGCTCGTGCTGGTGCTCGTGGCCGAGCTGCGATGCGTCCTCGAGGCCGAGCTGGTTCGCCTTGCGGATCGAGAACACGATCGCCGCCACCAGCATGGCGAGGATCACGGCCAGCGAGACGTAGGTGTTCATGTGGTACCAGTGCGAGACCGTCATCTTGATGCCGACGAAGATGAGGATGCCGCCCAGCGCGTGCGACAGGTAGTGGAACCGCTCCTTCGCGTCGGCCAGCAGGAAATACATCGCCCGCAGACCGAGGATCGCGAACGCGTTCGACGCGAACACCAGGAACGCCTCGTTCGACACCGCGAGGATCGCGGGCACGGAGTCGACCGCGAAGATCACGTCGGTCACCTCGATCACGACCAGTGCGGCGAACAGGGGAGTGGCGGCGCGCTTCGCGTTCACCCTCGTGAAGAACTTGTGACCGTCGAACTCCTCGCTCACCGGCATGAAGCGGCGCAGCAGCTTCAGACCCGGCGTCGACTGGTGCGTGGCCTCATCCGCGCGGTGCCGGATCACCTTGAAGCCGGTGAACACCAGGAACACACCGAACACCAACAGCAGCCACCAGAACTCCTGGATCAGTGCGGCGCCGGCGAAGATGAAGATCGCCCGCAGCGTGAGCGCTCCGAAGATGCCCCAGAACAGCACCCGGTGCTGATATTTCAACGGGATCGCCAGTGTCGTGAACAGCATCGACCACACGAACACGTTGTCGACGCTGAGTGACTTCTCGATCAGGTAGCCCGAGATGTACTCGCCGAAGGCGTCTCCTCCGAACCCGATCAGCACCACCACGCCGAACGAGAGGCCGCACGCCACCCACACGCACGACTCGATCAACGCCTCCTTGGTGGTCGGTGCGTGATCGTCTCGGTGGCGGATCAGGTCGATCGTCAGCATCACGCCGATGATCACGATCAGCCCGACCCACGCCCACGGGGGCACGTCGAGGTCGACGAAGTTCTCGCCTCGCTTGGTCGTTTCGGCTGCCAGCAGCACCAATGCTCCTCCTCGGTCGGTCCCCATCATGCAACGAATCCGACGAGGCCTGGCAGTCACGCGGACATCGGCGCGAACTGGTTCGGGGGCGTCGGAGGCCCTCAACTAACTTCGGCCCATGTCCTCGCCCGTCGCGGCCCCGTACGTGCCTCAGGAGATCGAGCCCAAGTGGCAGTCGTTCTGGGTCGCCGAGCGCACCTACGAGGTCGACAACGACGATCCCCGGCTGCTCGCCGGCCGCGGGTACTACGTGCTGTGCATGTACCCGTACCCCTCGGGCGCCGCGCACATGGGCCACGTGCGGAACTACACCTTCGGTGACCTGCTCACCCGGTACCGGACCATGCAGGGCGATGCCGTGCTCTCGCCGATGGGATTCGACAGCTTCGGTCTTCCCGCCGAGAACGCCGCGATCAAGACCGGCGTGCACCCCCGTGAGTTCACCGACGCCCGCATCGCCGAGCTCACCAACTCGCTCACGCGGATCGGTTGTGTGTACGACTGGCGTCGCGAGGTCCGCAGCCACAACCCGGAGTACATCCGTTGGACGCAATGGATCTTCCTCCGCATGTGGGAGGCCGGCCTCGCCTATCGCGCCACCGCCCCGGTCAACTGGTGCCCGGGCTGTCAGACCGTCCTCGCCAACGAGCAGGTGATCGATGGCCGCTGTGAGCGCAGCGACGACTTCGTCGAGAAGCGCGACCTCGAGCAGTGGTTCTTCAAGATCACCGACTACGCCCAGCAGCTGCTCGACGACCTCGAGCTCGTCGACTGGCCAGAGCGCGTCGTCATCCAGCAGCGCAACTGGATCGGTCGGTCCGAGGGGGCCGAGTTCGACATGGTCATCTGCGACGCGTCGGGGGCCCAGCGGGCCGATGGGCTGTCGATGCGGGTCTTCACCACTCGGCCCGACACCAGCTTCGGCATGACCTTCTGCGTGCTCGCGCCCGACCACGAGCTCGTCGAGGTGATCACCGCCGACGAGCACCGCGGCGAGGTCGCCGCCTTCGTCGAGGCCACCCGCCAGATGCGCGAGATCGATCGGCTCTCGACCGAGGGGCCGATCGACAAGCGCGGCTGTCGCACCGGTGCCTACGCCCTCAATCCCTTCACGGGTCAGGCCGTGCCGATCTTCCTGGCCGACTACGTGCTCTCCACCTACGGCACGGGAGCGATCATGGCCGTGCCCGGGCAGGACCAACGCGATTGGGACTTCGCCCGCGCCTACGACCTGCCGATCATCCGCACTGTCGAGCCGCCCTCGGAGTGGACCGGGGAGGCGTACACGGGCGAGGGCCCGGCCATCAACAGTGAGTGGCTGAACGGCCTCGATGTCGCCGCCGCCAAGGCCGCGGCGATCGACTGGCTCGAGGCGCAGGGCATCGGCGAGCGCACGGTCAATTACCGGCTGCGCGACTGGCTGCTGTCCCGCCAGCGGTTCTGGGGCTGTCCGATCCCGATCCTCTACTGCCCCGACTGCGGGCTGCGGGCGGTTCCCGACGACGAGCTGCCGGTGCTCGCCCCCGACGACGTCGAGTTCCGTCCCACCGGCGAGTCGCCGCTCCGCCTGCACGAGGGGTTCCTGCATGCGACCTGCCCGGACTGCGGAGGCCCGGCGACGCGCGAGACCGACACCATGGACACCTTCGTCGACTCGTCCTGGTACTACCTGCGCTTCGCGGACCCCGCCTCGGACGCTCCGTTCCGGGCGAACGAAGTGGCGAAGTGGCTGCCGGTCGATCAGTACATCGGCGGCGCGGAGCACGCGGTGCTCCACCTCATGTACGCCCGGTTCTTCACCAAGGCGCTCTCCGACCTCGGCTACGTCCCGACGGATCTGCGCGAGCCGTTCCGTCGCCTCTTCACCCAGGGGCTGATCCGCCTCGGTGGCACCAGGATGTCGAAGTCGAAGGGCAACCTGGTCGCGCCCGAGGACATCGTGAACACCTACGGGGCCGACACCCTCCGCCTCGCCCACCTCGCCACGAAGCCTCCGGCCGAGGACGTCGACTGGGAGGACTTCGGCCTCGAGGGCTGCGCTCGCTTCCTCGCCCGCCTGTGGCGACTCGCGGTGCCCGACAACGATCTGCGTGGCGGCGACCGGTCCGGGCCGACCACCGACGCCGACGCGGTGGTCGAGAGCGGTCGCCACCGTCTGATCGCGGAGGTCACGAAGGACTTCGAGCGGTGGTCCTACAACACCGCGGTGGCGAAGTTCATGGCGGAGGTCAACGACCTCTACCGCTACGTGCAGACCGCGGACGGCCCGCACGGCGCGACTCTCGACGCCGCGATCGACTCCGTGCTGGTACTGCTGGCCCCGGCATGTCCCCACCTGACCGCCGAGCTGTGGGCCCGGCGCCACGACGGCGAGCACGTGCACGAGCTGACCTGGCCGGCGGCCGATCCCGCGATGCTCGTCGCTGACCACGTCGAGATCCCGGTGCAGGTCGACGGCAAGGTCAAGGCCCGCCTCAGCGTTCCGGCGGACGCCGACGCCGCTGCCATCGAGGCGACGGCGTTGGCCGACGAGCGGATCGTCGAGCTGCTGGGCGGGCGCGAGCCCGCCCGGGTGATCGTGGTGCCGGGCCGCTTGGTCAACGTGGTTCGTTCGTGACACGCCCGTGCCCGTCGGGTACGACTCGGGATGTGAGTCACGTCGTTGTAACCCGACCGTCATCGGAGCGGTCGAACCCGACGTGGTGACCCTTCCCGCGCTCATCGACGCGGCCGCTCGGGGCAGCGGGTTCGCGGGACCCGACGGTTGGATCACCTTCGTCCAGGGTGACGATCACGAGCGGCGGTCGTGGAACGAGCTGCACTCCGACGCCCGCGCCGTCGCCTCGGCCCTCCAGGCCCGTGGCATCGGTCCCGGCGACCACGTGGCCGTGCTCGGGCCCACGAGCCGAGCGCTCGTCACCGCCGTCCAGGCCACCTGGCTCACTGGCGCCTCGTTGGTGATGCTGCCGTTGCCGATGCGCATGGCGTCGATCGAGGCCTTCGTCGACCAGACGCGTGCCCGCGTCGCACAGGCCGACGCGTCGGTGGTGCTCATGGACGAGCAGCTCGTCGAGTTCATCGAGCCCACCGATGGCGACCCACCATTCGTGCGCTTCGACGAGCTCGCGGGCGACGAAGCCGACTTCGAGGTCGTCGACATCGACCCTGACTCGATGGCGGTGCTGCAGTTCACCTCGGGCTCCACGTCGGACCCAAAGGGCGTGATGCTCTCCCACCGCGCGATCTGCCACAACGTCGAGGCGGCGCGGGTCGCGGCGGCCCTGCGTCCCGACGACGTGTTGGTGTCGTGGTTGCCGCTCTACCACGACATGGGCCTGATCGGGCTGTTGTGCATCCCGATGACGACCGGCCTTCGGCTGGTCCTCGGCGCGCCGCAGGACTTCATGGCCAAACCCATCCGTTGGATGGAGTGGATCTCGACGTTCCGTGGTACGTGCACGGTTGGCCCGAACTTCGCCTTCGTGCTCGCCGCTCGCGCGTTGCGCCGGGCCGACGGCCTCGACCTGTCGACGATGCGCACCGCGCTGAGCGGCGCGGAGCCCGTCGACGCCGAATCGTTCCGCAACTTCGCGGCGGAGGCCGGCCGCTTCGGCTTCCCGGAGTCGGCGCTCTTCCCCGCGTTCGGCATGGCCGAGGTGTGCATCGCCGGCACGTTCCCGGTGCCGGGCGACGGCCTCGTCACCGACGTGATCGACGGTCGGGTGCTCGAGCACGAGCGCTATGCCGCGGCGACCTCGCCCGAGTCGCCCAACGCACGTGAGCTCGCCGTGCTGGGCCGACCCGTGGCCGGGCTCGAGATCCGGGTGGTCGACCCGACCACCCGCAACCCGTGTCGCGACCGGGAGGTGGGAGAGCTCCTCATCCGCGGGAACTCGCTCACCTCCGGCTACTACAAGCGACCCGACGCGACCGCGGAGGCGATCGTCGACGGTTGGTTGCGCACGGGCGACCTGGCGTACACCGTCGACGGTGAGCTGGTGATGTGTGGCCGCATCAAGGACGTCATCATCATCGGCGGCCGCAACATCTACCCCCAGGACGTCGAGAAGGTCGTCGGCGACGTCGACGGAGTTCGCAAGGGAAACGTGGTCGCGTTCGCACAGGACGGCCGCAACGCCAAGCAGCACATCGTGGTCGTCGCCGAGACGCGCCTCGATGAGGTCGGCCCGCTGCGCAACGAGATCACCAAGAAGGTGCTCGACGAGATCGGCGTGCCGCCCCGCGACGTGGTGCTGGTGCCGCCGGGCACCGTGCCCAAGACCAGCTCGGGCAAGCTCCAGCGATCGGCGTGCCGTCAGCTCTTCGAGCAGGGCGCTCTCGGCGGTTCCGG
>DATEEV010000332.1:0-3735 GCA_035281005.1 Microthrixaceae bacterium
AGCTGACCCGCCGGCATCTCGGCATCCGCGAGGACGGTGTAGATCTCCCACGGCTCACCGTCGGGCGCGTCGACCCACACTTTGTCCTGGACGGCGAAGCAGCACGAGACCTCGTCCTCGGTCGCGGTGTCGAGGCCCTCGCCGGACAGCCGCGCCGTGGCGGCGGCGACGTCCTCGGTGGACTCGACCTCGACGCCGAGGTGGTTGAGCGTTCCCGGCTGGCCCGTGCCTTGGATCAGGACCAGCTTGAGCGGAGGATCGGCGACGGCGAAGTTGGCGTAGCCAGGTCGAACCTTGGCCGGAGCGGTCGAGAAGAGCTTCGAGTAGAAGGCGATCGCACCGTCGAGGTCGGCGACGTTCAGGGCGAGTTGGACTCGGGACATTTCGTTCCTCCCAGAGGTGGAGCTGCTCCGATACATTGGCAGCGGTCGATGTATCGACTCTGATCGATGAATCGACGCTTGTCAATGTATGATTCGGTCGAAGGAGGTGAGGCGCTGATGGCGACTCGAACAGCGAGGGCCCCCGAGACCACCGACGGCTGCTGTGGGCCGCTGCTGGCCGAGCCACTCGACGAAGCCCATGCCGACGAGCTCGCGTCCCAGTTCGCGGCGCTGGCCGATCCGGTCCGGCTCCGACTCCTGAGCCTCATCGCCTCGGCGGGCGAGGTGTGCTCGTGCGATCTGCAGGAGCCGCTCGGCAAGTCCCAGCCGACGATCAGCCATCACACCAGGGTCCTGGTCGAGGCCGGATTGATCGTGGGGGAGAAGCGCGGCCGTTGGGTCTGGTGGCGAGTCGTCCCCGCCGAGTTGGATCGACTCCGCGCGACGCTGCGGTAGCGAGTCCTCCGTCGTTCCCCTCCATTGACCCATCGCCAATCCGTCCGACAGTCGCACGGGCTCGGTGCGACACTGGCGGCATGGATGTGCTCGGAACGCTGCGTCGTGACCTCGTCGATCAGATGGAGGCGGTCGGTGGCCGCCACGACGAGGAGGCGATCTACTGCGGTGAGCCCGGCGACCCGGGCCTCGCCGGCGGCCCGGACAGCATCTCCTGGGAGATCAACGGCGACATCGGCGTCATCGGTGCTGCGGGCGGGGCGGCGATCATCATGGAGGTGCTCCATCCGTCGGTGATGGCCGGCGTGTACACCCAGTCGAGCTATCGCACGAAGCCGCTCCTGCGGGCACAGAACACCCTCGGCTACGTGTTGCGCACCACCTTCGGTTCCACACCCGCCGCGACCGGTGTGATCGAGCGGGTGCGCCGCGTCCACTCCCGGGTCAATGGCGTACGGCCCGACGGGGTGCCGTACGAGGCGCTCGACCCGACGTTGATCGCCTGGGTGCACACCTGCATCCCCTGGGCCGTGATGACCGCCTACGAGCGACATCGGCGCCCCCTCAGCGTCGACGAGAAGAACCGCTACCTGACCGAGCAGGCCGTGATCGGGCGGATGGGGGGCGCCGACTGGGTGCCCGAGACCACCGACGAGCTCGACGAATTCGTCGAGCGGATCCGGCCCAGCCTGGCGATGAACGAGCAGACCCACGACTTCATCCGGTTCCTGGCGGAAGGGTCGATCGAAGGTTCGAGCCCCGGCAGGCGTGAGCGCTACGAGCGGTGGATGGGCCTCCGAGGCTCGATGAGCCTGATGCCAGAGTGGGCGCGCACGCTCACCGGGCTCGGGCACAGCACCCCGGGCGCGCAACGGCTCTCCGACGTGCTCGAGACCTGGAAGGCCGGCGTGGCGCGCTGGGCCTGTCCGGTGCTTCCCTGCGTCGAGCTCGCGACCGAACGTGCCCTCGGCGTGCCGATGGCCGATGATGTCGCTCCCCGAGCCGCCGCACTGGCGGGAAGGAGCCTGTGATGAGCGCCCCGACCGAGTCACCACTGATCGACCCGTCGTTCTGGACGCTGCCGCTCGAGGAGCGCATGGCCCGCTTCGCGGAGATCCGGGAGGAGGGCGCGTTCCATACGGCCTCGTTCGAGAACTTCATGACCGGCGAGCACGAGACCTTCGACGCCGTCACCCGTTACGCCGAGATCGTCGAGATCAGCCGCCACCCCCACGAGTGGTGTTCGGGCAAGGGCGCGGTGTCGATCCCCGACATGCCCGAGGAGGCCCTCGAGTTCTTCGGATCGTTCATCAACATGGACGACCCGCGCCACGCCCGCCAGCGCGAGATCGTGTCGAGGTCGTTCACCCCGCGCCAGCTCCAGGGCGTGCTCGACTCGGTCGAGACCATCTGCACCGAGGTGATCGACGGCTTCTGCGAGAAGGGGGAGGTCGACCTGGTCAACGTGTTGTCCCAGCCGTTCCCGCTCCTCGTGATCTGCGACATGATGGGCATCCCGCGCAGCGAGTTCGACACGGTGCTGCAGGCGACCAACGTGATCCTCGGTGGTGGCGATCCCGAGTTCATGGGTGACAAGGATCCGTTCACCGCGATCTTCGAAGCGGGCATGCAGCTCACGATGCTCATGAACGAGCTCGCCGACGAGCGGCGCGCCAACCCGACCGACGATCTCACGTCGAAGCTCGTCCACAACGACCTCGGCGAGGAGATGCTGGCGCCGAACGAGATCGCACCGTTCTTCATCCTGCTGGCCGTCGCCGGCAACGACACGACCCGGAACGCCATCACCCATGGGATGAACCTCTTGTCCCAGAACCCGGAGCAGCGCCGCATCTGGCAGGACGACCTCGAGGGTGTGACCGCCACCGCGGTCGACGAGATCGTGCGGGTCGCGTCGCCGGTGGTGTTCATGCGCCGCACTGCGACCACCGACGTCACCGTGTCGGATCGCGAGTTCCACGAGGGCGACAAGGTCGTGCTCTTCTACGGGGCGGGCAACCGCGACCCCCGCGTGTTCACCGATCCCGAGGTCTTCGACGTTCGCCGGGATCCCAACCCCCACATCGGGTTCGGCGGACCCGGTCCGCACTTCTGCCTGGGAGCGCACCTCGCCCGGCGCGAGGTGGCGGTGGTGTTCCGCCAGCTGCTGACCCGGCTGCCCGACATCGAGGTGGTGGGCGACGCCGTCCCGCTCGACGCGCTGGGCATCCCGTTGGTCGGCGGGATCAAGCGACTGCCAGTGAAGTTCACCCCGACCTCCCCGATCGGGGGGTAGACCTCTCTCGGGCGTTGTCGAGGCGGGTGAGCGTCAGCCGCTGTAGAGCTCGAGCTGGATGTTGTCGGGATCGCGGAACACCAGGGTCGAGAACGGGATCGGCGCCGTGAGGTCGCGGATGCCGGAGTGCTCGATGCCGAGCTCGTCGAGCTTCGCCACCCAGGCGTCGAGCTGGCCGCGATCCGCGACCGCGAAACCGAAGTGGTCGAGACCGGTGCGGCGTTCGTCGAACTCGACCCCGTCGTTGCCGGTGTTGTGGTGGAGGCCCAACACCAGTCCCGAAGGGTGGATCAGCAACACGGCGTAGCCGGTGTCCTCGCAGTCGTGGTGCTCGAAGGTGATCGGCAGCCGGGTCATCTCGAACACCTGCAGGTACCAGGCCGCCGACGCCTCGACGTCTCGCACGGTCACCGAGATGTGGTGGATGCCGGTGATCGCCGCGGTGGTCGTCATGGCGCGCACGGTAGCGGAGGTGATGAACGACGCGACGACCGTCGCGCCGTCGCTGGTCTCCTCACGCCCCCAACGTGATCTCGAGCGGCTGGGACATGCCTCAGCCGGGTCGTCGGAGCTGTTCGACCAGGCCCTCGTAGTGCGCCT
>DATEEV010000333.1:0-11574 GCA_035281005.1 Microthrixaceae bacterium
CACCGGCAACATGGAGATGCTCGCGGCGTACGGCACCGAGGAGCAGAAGGAGCGTTGGCTCACGCCGATGCTCAACCAGGAGATGTTCTCCGCCTACTCCATGACCGAGCCCCAGGGGGGCTCGGACCCCAACCTGTTCACCACTCACGCGGTGCGTGATGGTGACGAGTGGGTGATCAACGGCGAGAAGTGGTTCACCAGCGCGGGTCGCGTGGCCGACATCCTCTTCGTGATGTGCACCAACGGCATGTTCGTGGTCCCCCGGGAGACCCCCGGCGTCGAGATCATGCCGGAGCCCCGGAACCACAACCACATCATCTACCGCGACGTCCGCGTGCCCCTCGACCATCTGCTGGGCCCTGAGGACGGCGCCAAGGTGCTCGCCCAGCGGCGCCTCGGCGGCGGTCGCATCCACCACGCCATGCGCACCATCGCCCAGTGCAAGCTCGCCTTCGACATGATGTGCGAGCGGGCACTCAGCCGCGAGTCGCACGGCAAGATCATCGCCGAGCACCAGATGGTGCAGGAGAAGATCGCGGACTCGTACGCGCAGATCCGCATGCTGCGGCTCTTCGTGCTCGAGACGGCCTGGAAGATCGACAACACGTCGACCCAGGAGGCACGCACCGACATCGCCGCAGTGAAGTACACGATGGCCAAGGTCCTCCGCGACGTGTCGTTCAACGCGCTGCACATCCTCGGTTCCCTCGGCACCACCGACCTCACCCCGATCCAGGCCATGTACGCCGCCGCGCCGACCATGGGCATCGCGGACGGCGTCGACGAGGTGCACAAGGCGACCGTCGCCCGCAACGTGTTGAAGAGCTACCGCCCCCACGAGGGCTACTGGCCCACCGAGTACATCCCGGCCAAGCGCGACGCCGCGTGGGAGGCCTTCCAACCGCGCTTCGACGCCGACCCCGAGCTGCTCGCGGTGGCGGAGGGCTACAAGAAGTACTTCGCCGGCCGGCGCGGCTGACGTGCGTCGCGCGGTCTGGACCCGCGACGGGCTCGACGTCGTCGAGGACGAGCCCGGCCCGCTCGAGCCAGGCTGGGTGCGGCTCCGCGTCGAGGCGTGCGGGATCTGCGGCTCCGACCTGCACTCGTTCCACGGCCAGCTCCCGCGGCCCATCGGTGTCTCTCCGGGCCACGAGTTCGCCGGCGTCGTGGTCGACGGCCCCTCCGGTCTGCCCGACGTGCGCTACGCCGTCGCACCCCACGTGTGGTGTGGCGAGTGCGACTTCTGCCGTACTGGTCGCCACCATCTGTGCAACCGCGGCGGGCTGGGCCTCGGGATGGGCCTCCACGGCGGCCTCGCGGAGCTCGTCGACGCGCCGGCCCGCAACCTCGCGCCCATCCCTGACGGCGTCGACAGCGTCACCGCCTCGCTGACCGAGCCGCTCGCCGTCTCGCTGAGGGGGATCGGCCTTGCCCGGGTCGCGCCGGACGATCGCGTGCTCGTGCTCGGTGCGGGCACCATCGGCCTGCTCGCCGCGCTCGTCGCCCGCGATCGAGCCGCCGAGGTGGCGATCACCGCCCGCCACCCCCACCAGCGAGCAGTCGCCGAACGGCTGGGCGTCACCGTCGTCGACGAGGCCGACGCGATCTCATGGGGCAAGGAGCACCGCCCCCAGGTCGTCGTCGAGAGCGTGGGCGGCACCGCCGACACGGTGAGCGACGCCATCCGCGTCATCGCCCGCGGCGGGAGGATCGTGCTGCTCGGCGCGTTCGCCGAGCCCAAGCTCGTCGACCTCCAGCGGCTGTTGGTGAAGGAGGTCGCGCTCCTGGGATCGTTCTGTTACGGGCAGGGCGAACGGGAGCCGGAATTCGTGACCGCGGCGCGGCTCACCGGCCGCTGGAACGACGAGCTGGGCGCCCTCACGACCCACCAGCTGCCCCTCGAGCGGGTCGCCGACGCCTTCGCCGTCGCGAGCGACAAGTCGACCGGCGCGGTCAAGGTGACGCTCACGCCTTGAGCCGTTGCGTCTGGAATCACCGCCTCGGTGGTACGTTCGGCCCATGAAGCTCACCGAGGACGACATCGACACCCAATGGGTCCGCCAGGGCGCAACCACGATGACGGCGGCCGACGATGACGGGACCGACGACGGCGGGGACGCCGACGGCACCGACGGCGACGCCGACGGCACCGACATCACCGTCTGACCCGACGACAACCCGACGACCGAACTCGTGACGCGCGGTCGTCCTCACCACCCGGTTGCGCTCGAGCGTTGCGTCGGCGACGCCGACGCCTTCCTTCGTGACGCCTGGTCGCTGCACCCGTCGATCCACCACGCGGGTCCGGGCGCGTACGACGACCTCCTGAGCGTCGCCGACATCGACTCCCTCGTCGCCACCAGTGGATTGCGCCTGCCGTTCGCGCGGCTGGTGCGCGACGGCGTCACGATCGACACCGGCGAGTACACCTACCGGGCCGGGGTCGGGTCGCGGCCCGTCGTCGACCTGCTTGACCCGGCGCGGGTGGTCGACCTGTTCGCCGACGGCGCCACCCTCGTACTGCAGGGGCTGCACCGCAACTGGGCACCGCTCGTCGCGTTCTGCGGCGAGCTCTCGGTCGACCTCGGCCATCCCACCCAGGCCAACGCCTACCTCTCGACCCGGGCGAACCGGGGATTCGAGCTGCACTACGACGTGCACGACGTGTTCGTCGTGCAGGTCACCGGTTCCAAGGCGTGGGAGGTGTTCGAGCCACCGCATCGGTGGCCCGTCGAGCGATGGTCGAGCTCGGAGGCCGACCGCGCCGCGATCGAGGCCACCCCCGCCGACACGTTCCGCCTGGGCGCCGGTGACTGCCTGTACCTGCCGAAGGGCACGCCGCACCGGGCGATCGCGGATGACGACGTCTCCCTGCACATCACTGTGGGCGTGCCGGTGCTGACTCGCGCGGATGTGATCCAGGAGGCGCTCGCCGAGGCCCTCGCGTCCGAGTCGCTCCGCGCTCCCCTGGCGCCGGGCGCCACCGAGGATCCCGAGCGCCTGGCCGAGGAAGTTCGCGCCGCGCTCGACGCGTTCACCACCGCCGCGGAGGACGCGTCCACCGACGCGATCGCCGAGCGCGTGTACCAGCGGCTCCGCCGTGCCCGCGTGTCGACACCACGAACCAGCCTGGCCACGACGCTGCGCCTCGACGAGATCGGGCCGACGACCCGACTCGCCGCGACCGGCGCGTCGGCCGGGCGCCTGCGAGTGAGCGACGACGTTGTCGAGCTCCTCCTCGCCGACCGGACGCTCACCTTCCCGGAGGGGGTCGCTCCGGCGCTGGAGCTGATCATGGGCAAGCCACAGTTCAGCGTCGACGAGCTTCCCGATCTCGATGCCGACAGCCAACTCGTGCTGGCCCGGCGACTGGTGCGTGAGGGCGCCGTCGGCTTCGTCGACGTCGAGGCCACGTGATCCGCCCGAGCGGCCGCCCTCCCTGCCGCGAGATGTCGGTCGACCGCGGCGAGGCGCTCTCCCACACGGCCTCGCCGACGCGTCGGTGGCTACTGATCGAGCAACCCGGCGCGTGGGGCGTCGATGCGGCTCGCGAGAGCGGCCTCGATCCCGAGCTGGGTGGCGCCGCTGCGAAGGAGATGACCTCGAAGCACGGTCGGATGCTGCTCATCCGTCGCCCAGCGCGACAGCGCGCGGGCGCCGCGCAGGGGGTTCGTCGCTGGCTGGCGTTCGATTCCACCTGGTCGGAGGGGTTCGTGAGAGGTGGCACGTTCGACGACGACGACGAGGTGGTCGATCTCGCTCGCGCGATGAACGCGCCCGGGTCGGAGGCACTCGGTGCATCCCGTCCCGGCGATCTCGTCCTCGTCTGCACCCACGGCAAGCACGACGCCTGCTGCGCGGAGGCCGGCCGTGACGCATGCCGATCACTCGGCGATCTCGGCACCGAGGACCTGTGGGAGTGCTCCCACATCGGTGGCGACCGGTTCGCGGGCAACATCCTGCTGCTCCCGCACGGGATGTACTTCGGTCGGGTCGACGCGAACGCGGCGGCCGCCTTCGACCTGGAGCGGCGCGAACGGCGGTTGCTGCTCGAGCACTACCGGGGACGGGCGACGGTGTCGCGGTACTCCCAGGTCGCCGAGGACTGCGTACGCCGCGACACCGGTCTCCTCGGTTTCGACGAGGTGCTGCCCGTCTCGGAGGTGCAGCTCGAGCAGCACCATCACCGTGTGACCGTGCTCGCGGGGGACGGCCGCGTCGAGGTCGATGTTCGGCGCCTCGACGACGCGGTGTCGGCGTTTCTCACATGCCGATCCGAGCGAGAGAGCGAGGCCACCGCATTCGAGGCGCGAATCGTCGCCGACTGATCAAGGCGCGCCGTCGACCAGCGGCCAGAGCCGATCAGCGAGCAGCGCCGAACCGCACCGGTAGGTGCTTGACGCCGTGCAGGAAGTTCGACCGCAGTCGCTCGACGTCCCCGACGACCTCGATCGACCGGTAGCGCTCCAGCATCTCCTGCAAGGCGACTCGCAGTTCGAGGCGGGCCAGCGACGCGCCCAAGCAGAAGTGCGGACCACCTCCACCGAACGCCACGTGGTGGTTCGGGTCACGAGCGATGTCGAAGGTGAACGGATCCTCGAAGTGCGCCTCGTCGCGGTTCGCCGACACGTACCAGAGGCTCACCAGCTCGCCGGCCGCGACGTCACAGCCACCGATCTCCATGTCGGCAACGGCGTTGCGGCGGAAGTAGAGCACCGGGCTCGCCCACCGCAGCACCTCTTCGACTGCCGAGTCGAGCAGCGACGGGTCGTCGCGCAGCCGGCCCCACTGGTCGAGATGCTGGGCGAATGCCCACACGCCGTGGGCCATGGCGTTCCGGGTGGTCTCGTTGCCGGCGGACGCCAGCAACATCAAGAAGATCGAGAAGCGCACGGGGGAGAGCTGCTCGCCGTCGACCTCGGCGCGGCTCAGCACCGTCGTCAGGTCGTCAAGCGGCTCGGCCTCGCGTTCGAGGCGCAGCGCGGTGAAGTACTGGTACAGCGCCAACGTCGCGACCAATTCTGCGCCCTGTTCGCCCTGGTACTCGGGATCGGTGCCCGATACCGCCGCGTTGGTCCACCGCATGATCTGGGCGTGGTCCTCCTCCGGGGCGCCGACGAGGTCACCGATCACGCTCATCGGTAGCGGCATCGCGAACTCAGGCACGAAGTCCCACGTCATGCCAGCCGGATGCTCGTCGAGCATGGAGCGCACGCGTTCACGCACTCCTGTCTCCAGCCCGTCGATCATGCGCGGAGTGAAGCCCTTGTTGACCAGCTTCCGATACGAGGTGTGCTCCGGCGGGTCGAGGGTCAACAGGTGCTTGGCTTCCTCGCCCAGCATCGTCAGTGGATCGACGCCGAGGGTGCCGAACAGGTCGTCGAAGGACTTCTGGAATTCGTCACCCGGGCCGAGCCCGGTCACGCCGCCCACCGACTGGTCCGAGCTCAGCACGTGCGGGCAACGCCCCAACGCGGCGACGTCGTCGAGGCACGAGATCACCCAGAACCCGCCGGGGCCATCAGGTCCGTCCGGCCCCGGGTGACGCCACACCGGGGCCTCGGCACGAAGGCGGGTGAACCACTCGTGGGGCGCGCCGTCACGGCCCCACCGCTCGAGATCCAACAGATCGATCCCGGACAGACCGGACATCACGCCCCCTTCCCCGCCGAACGGTAGCGAGAGGCGACCCGTGAGGCCCGTCACGCTCGTCGAAACCAGGTACGGCTGACCAGGGCAGATCCCTAGGCTGCGCGCGTGTCGAAGGGCGTGTGCGTCATCACCGGCGGAGGGCGCGGCATCGGCGCGGCGACGGCACGTCGCGTCGCAGCCGACGGATGGACCGTGTGCCTGTCGTATGTATCGGAACGTGGACGGGCCGATGCCGTGGCGTCGGAGATCGGCGGCCGAGCGGTGCGGGCCGACAGTTCCAGCGAGCAGGACATCGGGGCGTTGTTCGCCGCGGCCGACGAGTTGGGCCCAGTGACCGCCGTCGTCGCCAACGCAGCCTTCATCGCGCCGGCCCGTCGCCTCGACGAGATGGACGCCGACGAGATTCGTCGCACACTCGAGGTCAACGTCGTTGGGGTGATGCTCACCGCCCGGGCCGGCGTCCGACGCATGTCGACCCGGCATGGCGGATCGGGCGGCGCCATCGTCACGGTCTCGTCCATCGCGAGCCGGCTCGGGTCACCCGGCGAATACGTCGACTACGCCGCCTCGAAGGGCGCGGTGAACACCTTCACCATCGGCCTCGCCCGCGAGTTGGCCCGAGAGCAGGTTCGGGTCAACGCGGTGCTCCCCGGACTCATCGACACCGAGAGCCATGCCCGCGGCGGTCGCCCCGAGCGCATCGCGCAGATGGCGCCGCAGATCCCGTTCGGTCGCGCGGGCACGGCCGATGAGGTCGCCTCGGCCATCGCCTGGCTGTTGGGCGACGGGGCGTCGTACGTGACCGGCGCGCAGGTCGACGTCGGCGGTGGACGCTGAACGGACCAGCTACCACCAGACGGTGAACGAGGCCTCGTGCTGGAATGGCGCGTCGGAGATCTCGACGGTGAGGGTGAAGCACTCGCCGGGGGCGAGCGCGTGGGAGATGAACGGCGGCGGGTAGAACGTGTTGCTGAGCACCGCACCCTCACTGACCACGCCCGAGCCGCTGCTCACGCGGGCGTAGAACGTCCCGTCCAACATCATCGAGACCCTCACCGGACCGCCCAGCGCGGAGCAGTTGGCAAACGTTCCGAGACCGTTCACGGTCGTGCCTGGCCAGGGTGACAGGATCGGGATTGACGGCACGCCCGGATTTGCGGTGCACGCGGTGATCCCGACCAGCGCGATGAGCAGTGGCACGATGGCGCGGCGTGCGGTGCGAGTCATGGCTGGCCTCCTCCTTGCTCCCGATGGCACGGTACGACGAGCCTGCCTCGTTGACCATCGGCAGCCCTGCCCTGTCGGAGTCGTTACGGTGCGCCGATGCAATCCGATGCCGACTTCCTCGGGCTCTCGGGCGATCCCGAGGTCGGACGGTTCCATTTCGCCGTGCGAAACCACCTCGCCCGACTCGACGGACGGCTGTACGGCGGCACCGCGATCGCGGTGTCGATCACCGCCGCCGAGCTGGTGTCCCAGCGCAGCGCGGTGTGGATGACCACCCAGTTCGTCGCCACCGCGCCGCCCGACGAGGAGATCTCAGTCCTCGCCGAGGTGCTGGCCCCCGGGCGACGTACGAACCAGGTCCGCGTCACCGGAACCAACGCGGCGGGCGACATCATGTTCGCCTCGCTCGGCGCGACGGGTCACCACTCCGCCGACGCGCCGTCGGAGTTCTTCGAGAACCTCCCCGAGGTCGCACCTCCGGACGAGTCCGGACCGTGGGTTGGCCCGATCGCCGCCATCGTGAAGCGGCTCGGACTCGATGTCGAGATGCCGAAGTTCCCCGACGACGTCGGCTTCGCGAAGGTGCTCGAGTTCCGCGAGCCGCAGGTCCACCAACACCCCGACCCGGGGCCGGGTCGACTCTGCCTGTGGGTGCGCCGCCGCGACGGCGGTCCCATCACGCCGGCGATCGTCGCCTACATCGCCGACATGGTGCCGTTGTCGATCTCCGACGCGCTCGGCGTCATCGCCATCGGCATCAGCCTCGACAACTCGATCCGTATCGGCGAGTTCGAGGACACCGAATGGGTGCTGGTCGACCTTCGACCACACCTCGCCGTCGGCGACTACGGGCACGGCACGGCGCACGTCTGGAGCGAAGGCGGACGCCTCCTCGCGACGGCCAGCCAGTCGACCGCGATGAGGCGCATCGACCTCGCCGCGGCCGAGAGCCTGAGCTGGCTGCCCAAGCCCTGAGGTCCGGCCTCAGTCGAGGTTCCGCAGTGAAGCAGGGATCGCCAGCGACCGAGCCTGAACGGAGGAAGCCTCGACCATGAGAATCAGTTGACCAGCACGTTCGGGCGTTCGAAGCCCTCGGCCTCGGCGAGCGCGTAGTACGCCTCGAGCGTGCCCGGGCCGTCGAAGACGCTCTCGATGTTGCCCTCCGCGTCGAGGTTGAGGTTCACCCCGTACATCTGGAACCACACCCGGGTGTCGTCCTCGATGCATTCGAGCGTGTGCACCGAGCCGGCCGGCTCGTAGAGGAACGACCCGGCCCGGTTCACGTAGTCGTACTCGCGGTACTTCCAAGCGCCCGACGTGGTGTAGCCGTACACGGGCCCGGTATGGCGGTGCGTCTGCACGGCGTACCCGGCTTGGAAGATGTTCTCCACGATCCAGAGGCCCTCGCCCACGTCGACCTGGATCACCTTCAACTTGTTGCCGCCACCGACCTCGACGAAAGGCAGATCGTCGGCCCCGCGGTGCACGGCTTCTGGGTGTGTCGTGGTCTCGGTCATCGTCGGGCTCCTGTCATCACTCGATCTCGAACCTAATCGGCCTGTTCCAGTCGGATCTCGCCGTCAACCCCGAGCCGGAACCGCCCCCGGCCGGTCCGTTCGATGCGGAAGGGGTGCTGTGCTCATCGAGACGCCGCTTCAACAACACCAGTCTGCTCTCGAGGTTGTCCTTGAACTCCGGCAGCTCGAGGCTCGGGTCGCGGCGCAGCTCGCGGTTGGTGAAGCGACGCGCCCGGCCTCGGCGTGCTGGGCGGACTCGCGGCGATCCCGCCGTCCCCTCCCACCCTCGAAAATGCGCTGCTGAGGAACACATTCGTTCCCCAGTAGCGCATTCTCGCGTGGGAGTGGGGCGAGCCGTCGCGCGCTCCGCGCCGCTCACTTGAAGGCGTCGACCATTGCGGCCCAGGCGGCGTCGAGGTCGGCGTCGGGAGGGAATCGGTCGTGCAGTTCGAGGTCGACGAGGCCGTGAGCCGCCGCCCACACCGCGCGGGCCCGGTGTTCGTCGCCGCCGACCACCGCGACCAGCGGCTCGGCGGCCCAGGACTCGAGGCCGGGCGTGAGCGCGTTCCGTCGCAACGCCAACCCGGTGCCCACCTCGTACAACGCGGGATGATCCAGCGCCCAACTCCGGTACGCGGCGGCCAGTGATCCCAGGTCCGGCTCCGCGCCCGCGAGCGCCTCCCCCATCGATTGGAGCGCACTCTCCTGGAGCGCCACGAGCACCTCCTCCTTGTCGCGGAGGTGCTTGTAGAGGGACGGCGCCTGCATCCCGACCTCGTCGGCGAGCCGTCGCATCGTCAGGCCCTCGACGCCGTCGGCCGCGACGATCGCCTCGGCCGCGGCGAGGATCTGCTCACGCCGGGCCGCTCGGCGAACTGCGACGGGCGACGGGCGCTCGGCAAGGCTCATGCCGGAGCCGGAAGATGCTCGAGGCGGAAGATCGGGTGCTTCGGTGCGATCGCCGCGAGCTCGGCGTCGGTCGAGTCCGCCGAGGCACCGTCGAAGAACACCCCGACCTCCCACTTCCATCGGCGGAGGTATTCCCGCAGCAACACGACCTGCTCGGCCTGGTCGACCACCTCCACGGCGCGGACGCGGTCACGACGCCGACCGAGCAGGAGTTCGGCCTCGCCGGCCGCGCGAAGGTTGCGAACCCACTGGGTGATGCCACGCGGCGCCACCAGGTGATCGACCTCGTCGACGGTGAGGAGGTTCACCGGGACCCGCCTCGGCTCGCCCGATCGGCGCCCGCGGACCTCGAGGGTCCGACTCCCCCACAAGCTGATGCCGAGGCGCTGCGCGCCGAGCATGAGCGGTTGCATGATCCGCCGGGTGAAGAACCCAGGCTCCCGGTAGTGCGTCATCGTGGCCTCTTCGTTCGCGACGTTCATGGCGACCTCCTCATAGCTTACGCTGTTAGCTACTTTAGCGAACATCGTTAGCCATTACCACCCCCTTCGACACCACCCTCTGATCTGGCAGCATCCGCTCGGAGGTGTCGCGCATGTCCGAGAACTACGCCCAGGCCGAACGCGCCGCGTTGTGTGACGTGTTCCTCGACGTCGGACCTGACGCGCCGACCTTGTGCGAGGGCTGGACGACACGTGACCTCGCGACCCATCTCATCGTGCGTGAGCGACGTTTCGATGCCGCGGTCGGCATCGTTTTGCCGATCGGCAAGGAACACGCCGCGAGGGTCACCCGCGAGATCTCGGCTCGCCCATGGGCAGACCTGGTCCAGACGGTTCGAACCGGCCCACCGAAGTGGTCACCCCTCGGGCTGTTCGACCGCTTGGCGAACACCACGGAGTACTTCATCCATCATGAGGACGTGCGCCGAGCCCAAGCGGAGTGGGAACCACGCGAGCTCACCCGCGAGCACGACGACGAGCTGTGGCGGATCCTCCGCCGCATGTCGAAGCTGTTCCTCCGCAAGTCACCCACCGGGGTGACGTTGGCGACCAGGGCCGGCGCCCGGGCCACGGCGAAGGAGGCCCAACCGAACGTGGTGGTCACCGGCGCGCCCGGTGAGCTGACGATGTTCGTCTCGGGCCGCCAGTCACACGCCCGTGTCGACCTCGAGGGCCCACCGGACGCGGTCGACGCCCTCCGCGCCGCGAGCTTCGGGGTCTGACGTGACGACCCGGCTCCCGCTCGCCGTGGTCGGCGCTCACCTCGAGGGTCAGCCGCTGCACCACCAGCTCAGTGACCGCGACGCCCGCCTGGTGGCACGCACCACCACGTCGCCGCGGTACCGACTCTTCGCGCTGGCGACCGAACCGCCCAAGCCCGGGCTCGTCCGCGTCGCCGATCCGGACGCCGGCGCCGGCGCGGCCATCGAGGTGGAGGTGTGGGAGCTCGACCCCGCCGCCTTCGGCACCTTCGTCGCCGAGATCCCTCCGCCGTTGGCCATCGGCACGATCGAGCTCGCCGACGGTTCCGAGGTGAGCGGGTTCGTGTGCGAGCCCTACGCCCTCGACGGCGCGCCCGAGATCACCGGCTTCGGTGGCTGGCGCGCCTACCGGGCGTCACTGGCCTGAGCCGTCGCCGAGCCGACCCGTCATCGAGCTGAGCGCTGCTCGATCTTCAGGCCCGCCGCGACCACCAGCTCGTCACCCCACGCCGGCGCGATCAGCGTCACGCTCGGCGGGGGCTGGGCCGCAGTGCCCGGGCCCACCGGCACCGTCAGCGCGCACAGGTCCATCAGGTTCACGAAGTTGGTGAACCGACCGAGCATCGAGTTCACCGCGATCGGCTCGGCGAGCACCTCGTCGATCGTGGGCACGCGCGGGACCGACGGCACCACCAGTAGGTCGATCTCGTCCCACACCGGCCTGGTCCCGGCGATCATTCGCGCCAGCTCGTTCTGATCGCGGAACACCTCCCACGCCGAGTGGCGGGCAGCGTCACGGATGATCGCGCCGACGACCGGGTCGACCTCGTCGGGATGGGCGTCGACGAACGCTCCCACCGCCTCGTACCGCTCGGCGACGAACACACCGTCGTAGAGCAGGTGGCCGGCCCGCACGAACGGGGTGACATCGACGTCGAGGCTGCGACCGCCCAACGCGGCGACGACCTCCTTCGCGGCGACCTCGAAGCGGTCGATGCCCGCCTCGTCACCGCCGGTGTCCTCCACCCCGATGCTCGCCACTCCGACCCGCCACCCGCCCGGCAC
>DATEEV010000334.1:0-13842 GCA_035281005.1 Microthrixaceae bacterium
TACCGTGTCTGGGGGAGCGGACCCTCGGACGAGTCCACGAGGAGGAGCACGCCGTCGACCATGGTGAGCGCCCGCTCGACCTCGCCACCGAAGTCCGCGTGCCCGGGCGTGTCGACGATGTTGAGCTTGGTGCCGCGGTGACGGATGGACGTGTTCTTGGCGAGGATCGTGATGCCCTTCTCGCGCTCGAGGTCCATCGAGTCCATGACCCGGTCGGTCAACTCGGCGCCGACGCGGAACGCGCCCGACTGGCGGAGCATGCCGTCGACGAGGGTCGTCTTGCCGTGGTCGACGTGGGCGATGATCGCGACGTTGCGGATCGCGTCGACGAGGACCGCGGCCCGCTGGTCGGTCGTCGCTGGGGGGCTGGTCGCGGAGGTCACTGGCCGGACAGGCGCCGGCGGATCAGGTCGCGGCGCTTCTGGAGGTCCTGGTAGGTGACGGTCTCGACGTCGGGATCGACGATCCCGAAGCTCGCCTTGATGGCGTCGCGGTCGACGTGGAACTCGGACGACTCCATTCCCAGGTCAGCGGCGATCAGCTCTCCGTGGTGGGTGGCCATGTGGACGGAGAGGTCCGCGAACTCCGAGATGATGTCGAGATCGGGCGCGAGGCGCGCGATCGCGCCGTCGAGGAACACCAGGTTCTTCACGTAGAGCATGAGGATCTTCGGCAGCTTCGCGCCATAACCCAGCAACGCCTTGATCACCCGTTGGATCTCGCCGACGAGCTGGTCCTGGTCCATCGAGGCCGGGTCCACCGGGTCCTTGTCGAGGCCGAGGTCGATGAAGACCTCGTCGAGGTCGGTGTCGGGCGGGAGGGCGCCGAGGTCGCGAAACGCGGCGAGTTGGCCGCGGATGTCGCCGCCGACACCGGTCATCATCAGTCGGAGGAACGCCGTGCGCTGCAACGGCGTCATCCGAGCCGTGATGCCGAAGTCGAGCAGTCCGATGCGACCGTCGTGCAGCACGAACAGGTTCCCCCCGTGCAGGTCGCCGTGGAAGATCCCGTGGACCATGCAGCCCTCGGTGAAGCCGCGCATGCCGATGCGCACGACCTCCTCGGTGTCGATGCCGGCGGCCTTCATCGAATCGACGTCGTCGAAGCCGAATCCGATCAACCGCTCCATGACGAGCACGCGTCGGGTGACCAGTTCGGGGTGCGGGCGGGGCACGACGTAACCGCGTTGGCCCAGGCTGGCGAACACCTTCGCGATGTCGAGCATGTTCTCGGCCTCGAGTCGGAAGTCCAGCTCCTCGCAGATCGTCTCGGCGAACAGCTCGACGAGCGCCGGCGGGTTGGCGAGGGCGGAGACGGGGATGCGGCCGACCAGGAACGGAGCGAGCCACGCCATCACCCGTAGGTCCTGGTGGACCTGGGTGCGGATCGTGGGCCGCTGCACCTTGACCACCACCTCCTCGCCGGAGTGCAGGCGGGCGCGGTGGACCTGGGCGATCGACGCGGCCGCCAGCGGCGTGCGGTCGAACTCGGCGAACACGACCTCGATCGGCCGGCCGAGCTCGGTCTCGACGACGTCGCGGACGGTGTCGAAGGGCTCGGCGGGGACCTGGTCGCGGCACTTGCGGAACTCGGCGACGAGCTCGGCGGGGAACAACCCTTCGCCCGACGACAAGATCTGGCCGAGCTTGATGTAGGTCGGGCCGAGGCGCTCGGCCGCCTCACGCATCCGTCGTGACAGTCCAGCGGTCGACTCGCTGCCGCCGCGGCGGCGCTCGACGAGCAGCCAGCCGAGCAGCGCCCGGGTGAGCACCGCGGTCACGAGCAGGAGACGTCGGACGGGCGGCACGCGACGGGGCGAGACGAGCATCGGCACCTGCCGACGGGTGGCGGCGCGGAGCACCACGAGGCCGCGCTTCCACGGCAGGGCGTCCTCGTCGATCACCCACGGGCCGTCATCGCTGAAGGAGCCGAAGTCGAGGTCAGATGCGACGGTCACGGCGGGAAGTCTGGCAGGCTCGCCGCTCGAAGCCCGAACTGGCCCGGGCGCGATCGCTCAGGTCACCCGTGGTGGAGGGTCGCGAGGATCCGCTCGGCGAGCTCGGGACGGCAGATCAACAGGTCCGGAAGGTAGGGGTCCGGCCGGTTGTACGCGAGCGGGGTGCCGTCGAGGCGACTGCACCATGCGCCGGCCGCGAGGGCGACGGCCACGGGAGCGCACGAGTCCCACTCGTATTGTCCGCCCGAGTGCGGGTACGCGTCGGCCTCCCCCCTCACCACCGCCATCGCCTTGGCACCTGCCGAGCCCATCTCCACGAGCTGGGCGTCGATCGAGCGGGCGACCGAGAGCGCCTCGGCCGGAGGACGGGTGCGACTCACGAGCACCCGGAGGGGATCGTGGGCTGCGGTGGTGAGCGTCGGTGGCTCGGCGGTCGACAGCGTCTCGCCGAGTGCCGGCAACGCCACCGCGCCGGCGACCGGCAGTCCGTCGATGCACAGCGCGACGTGCACGGCCCAGTCGTGGCGCGGCGGCTCGCCGAACTCGCGGGTCCCGTCGAGGGGGTCGATGATCCACACCCGTGATGAATCGAGGCGAGGTGGGTGGGGCGCGTCGAGGACGGCGTCGGGCCGGTCCTCCTCCGACAGCACGGCGTCGGCAGGACGCGCGGCCGCCAGCCGTTCCGTCAACAGGTCGTGGGATCGACGATCGCCCTCGTCCTTCATCTCCCGAGGATCGGCACCGTCGGCGACCATCCGGGCGCGAAGCTCGACCAGGAGCGCCCCCGCCTCGGTCGCGAGTTGCCGGGCGAGCTCGTGGTCGTCGGACGAGGCGGGCGTCATGTACGACACTTTGGCTCTACTCATCCGTGCTTCGCACGCTCGCCATGCATACGGACTCGGACGGTGATGACAGGAGGCCGCATGAACGCGGAGTTCCCCGACACAGAGGCAGAGTCCGTCGACAGAGAGTCGAGCGACCGTTCCGGCGATGCCGCCGAGGAGCTCCTCACCGAGCTCGTCTCACTGCGTCGGCACCTGCAGGCCCATCCGAACGCCCTCACCGACGAGCAGTCGCGGTGCGAGACCAACAAGTGGGTCTTCTCGATCCTGCAGGTGGCGCTGGACTGCTTCGTGTGGGGCGACACCGCGCGGCCGCGCTTCGTCGACATCGCCGGGCCGTCGAAGAAGTGGGGCGGCGACAACTCCGACGCGTTCTACCAACACGTCCCGCTCGATCCCGGCCGTCGCTATCGAGTTCGTGGCCGGCGGGGCGACGCCGTGTACCTGTCGTTGACCGTCTACGGCGGACCTGACGACGGGCGGTACTCGGACCGCATCGTCGGCACGGTGAACGACCGCGACCTCACCTTCGGGCCCGACGGATCGTTCGAGCTGTGGCTGGGACCGGAGCCCGAGCCCGGCCCCGGCATCGTGCTCGAGCCCGACTCGGTGGTCGGGATCACCCGGGACTACCTCGCAGATCCCGACCGCGACCAGCGAACGGAGTGGCGCATCGAGAGCCTCGATCCCACCGAGCCCTGGCGGGAGCGCGACGCCGACCTGGCGCGTCGCTTCACCACTGCCCTCACCTGGGTCCGCTTCCAGTCCGCGATCGTGCCGATCGCCGTGCCCACTCCGAACCACGTCGATGATCCGTACCCCGTGCCGTCGCAGACCTTCGGGTGGGCGGCAGGCGATGCGGCCTATGCGATGGGCGGCTTCGACCTGGCCGAGGGCGGCGAGCTCGTCCTGCGGGGCCGATCGCCGGAGTGCGCGTTCTGGAACATGTGCCTGTGGAACCCGTTGCTGCACACCTACAACTGGGCCTACGAGCGGGTGACGATCAATGGGGCGCAAGTGGTCCCCGAGGCCGACGGCTCGTGGGAGATCGTGATCGCCGACCATGACCCCGGCCACCCGAACTGGGTGTCGACCCAGGGCCATCCGAACGGGCTGATCTGGTTCCGATGGTTCCACCCGGCCGAAACGCCGGGGTCGATCTGGTCGGAGGTCAGGGGTCGCCGCTCCCAAATATGACTGGTTTGGTCAGGTATCGGTAGCGTGGTCGGCTCATGACCACCCCACCTGCTCCAGCGAACTACGGGCTCGATCAGCTCCGCACGCTCGAGTCCGAGTCGATCCACATCATTCGTGAGGTGGCGGCGGAGTTCGAGCGGCCCGTGCTGTTGTTCAGTGGCGGCAAGGACTCGGTCGTGATGCTGCACCTGGCCGTGAAGGCGTTCTGGCCGGCTCCGTTGCCGTTCCCCGTCATGCACATCGACACCGGCCACAACTTCGACGAGGTGCTCGAGTTCCGGGACCGCGTCGTCGAGCGACTCGGCATCCGCCTCGTGGTGGGATCGGTGCAGGCCGACATCGACGCCGGTCGCTCAGTCGAGCAGAGGGGTCCGAGAGCCTCGCGGAACCAGCTCCAGACCGCGACGCTGCTGCGGATGATCGAGGAGGAGCGCTACGACGCCGTCTTCGGCGGAGCGCGGCGCGACGAGGAGAAGGCGCGGGCCAAGGAGCGGGTGTTCTCGTTCCGCGACGACTTCGGTCAGTGGGACCCCAAATCGCAGCGGCCCGAGCTGTGGTCGCTCTACAACGGCCGGCATCGGCCCGGCGAGCACATCCGCGTGTTCCCGCTCTCGAACTGGACCGAGCTCGACATCTGGTCGTATGTCGAGGCCGAGGGAATCGAGCTGCCGACCATCTACTTCGCCCACGAGCGCGAGGTCTTCGAGCGCGACGGCATGTGGTTGGCCGTGTCGAAGTTCCTCGAGCCGACCGACGGCGAGACCGCCGAACATCGAACGGTGCGCTACCGGACTGTGGGAGACGCCTCGTGCACCGGTGCGGTCGACTCGACCGCGGCGACGGTGCAGGACGTCATCGTCGAGGTGGCGGCGACCCGCATCACCGAGCGGGGTGCCACCCGCGCCGATGACCGAGCCTCCGAGGCCGCCATGGAAGATCGAAAGAAGGAGGGCTACTTCTGATGGCCCTCGAATCGAACAGCACGGTGGGGCAACTCTGATGGCCGCGCACTCGGAGTCGGGGGAGATGCTCCGCCTGGCCACGGCCGGATCGGTCGACGACGGCAAGTCCACGCTCATCGGGCGGTTGCTCTACGACACGAAGTCGATCTTCGAGGACCAGCTCGAGGCCGTCGAGCGGACCAGCCGGCAGATGGGGGTGGAGCACACGAACCTGGCACTGCTCACCGACGGGCTGCGGGCGGAGCGTGAGCAGGGCATCACCATCGACGTGGCGTACCGCTACTTCGCCACCCCGAAGCGGAAATTCATCATCGCCGACACCCCCGGCCACATCCAGTACACGCGCAACATGGTGACGGGTGCGTCCACGGCGGACCTCGCGATCGTGCTCATCGACGCCCGCAAGGGCGTGCTCGAGCAGTCTCGACGTCACGCCTTCCTGGCGAGCCTCCTGCGGATCCCGCACATCGTGCTCGCGGTCAACAAGATGGATCTCGTCGATTACGACGAGGCGGTCTTCGAGTCGATCAAGGCCGAGTTCCGCGAGTTCGCCCGCAAGCTCGACGTCAGCGACCTGACCTTCATCCCGGTGTCGGCCCTGCACGGCGACAATGTCGTGGATCGCAGCCCGAACATGGAGTGGTACGGGGGCAGCTCGTTGCTCCATCACCTCGAACAGGTGCACATCGCGTCGGACCGGAACCTGATCGACGCACGCTTCCCCGTGCAGTACGTGCTGCGCCCCCACACTGCGGAGTTCCACGACTATCGGGGCTACGCCGGCCGGGTGGCGGGCGGGGTCTTCAAACCGGGTGACGAGGTGACGGTGCTGCCGTCGGGGTTCTCGACGCGCATCGCTCGAATCGACACCGCTGACGGTCCCGTCGACGAGGCGTACGCGCCGATGTCGGTCACGTTGCTGCTCGAGGACGAGCTCGACGTGTCGCGCGGCGACATGATCTGCCGCCCGCACAACCGCCCTCGGGCGACCCAGGACATCGATGCCATGGTCTGCTGGCTCACCGAGGCCGGCGACCTCCGCCCGGGTGCCAAGATCGCCGTCAAGCACACCACGCGTTGGGCCCGAGCCATGGTGAAGGACCTCCAGTACCGACTCGACGTGAACTCGCTGCACCGCGACGAGGCCGCGACCTCACTCGGGCTCAACGAGATCGGGCGGGTGACGCTGAGGACGACCCAGCCGCTCTTCGTCGACGAGTACCGGCGCAACCGCGACACGGGCTCGTTCGTGTTGGTCGACGAGTCGACGAACAACACCGTCGCCGCCGGCATGGTGCTGGCCGCCGATGGCTGATGGCGAGCCGGTGGGAGCCGACGCCAACGACCCATCGACCGGGCGCTCGCCCGATGTCACGTGGCACGCCGGTCGGCTGACTCGAGCCCAGCGGTGGGAACTGCTCGACACCGAGGGCGTGGTGGTCTGGTTGACCGGCCTCTCGGGCTCGGGGAAGTCGACGGTCGCGACGCTGATCGAGGCCGAGCTCGTGCGCTCGGGTCGCTCGGCGGTGGTGCTCGACGGCGACAACCTCCGTCATGGGCTCAACGCGGATCTCGGCTTCGGCGAGTCGGATCGACGGGAGAACGTGCGACGGGTGACCGAGGTCGCGGTGCTGTTCGCCCAAGCGGGGGTGGTCACGCTGGTCCCGGTGATCTCGCCCTACCGCTCGGCACGAACCACCGCACGGGAGCGGGTGGGGTCGGAAGGGATCCGATTCCTCGAGGTGTTCGTCGACACACCGGTCGAGGAGTGTGAACGGCGCGACCCGAAGGGGCTCTACGCGAAAGCGAGGGCCGGTGAGATCACCGGGTTCACCGGCGTCGACGCACCGTACGAGGCTCCCGAGCACCCTGACCTGCGGCTCACGCCGGACGACGGTGACGCCGAGGCGCACGCCTCGTTGGTCACCCGACTGGTGATCGGCGACTGATCGCCGGTTCGTCGTATCGAGGTCGGCGGCGGTGCGCAGTTGCTGGTGAACGTTCAGGAGGCGCCGGCAGGTTGAGCCGTCTTCGCGGCCATTGCCTGGGGCCCGGGGCTCTTGCGCTGATCCAGCGGACCGACGATCGGCCCGTGAGGCTGGCCGGCCACCTCGTAGCAGTCGGCGTGGTAGTGATCGACCCGGTCCCACGCGCCGCGCACGTAGACGTTGCAGATCACCTGGCGGTTCCGCATCTTCGCCTGGAACTTCACCCGCTCCTCACAGAACGAGCAGTCGACGGTGCTGCCGGCTTCGACGTCGCGGAGCACCGCGCGGCTGGTCCACTTCGGCTTGGCCGTCGGTGTCGACTTCTTGGTGGTCGTGGCCATACCCGGACCTATCGGCAGCACCCGAGCGGTCCTGAGAAGTTCTCGGCGGCGCGGTCGTGTCCTTCGTCGGCCGGGCGGACGCCGCACGAGCGGCTAACGGGCGAGAGGCTTGTAGCGGATCCGATGGGGTTGATCGGCCTCGGCGCCGAGCTCCTTGCGGCGGTGCGCCTCGTACTCGCTGAAGTTCCCCTCGAACCACCGGACCTGTGAGTCGCCCTCGAAGGCGAGGATGTGGGTCGCGATGCGATCGAGGAACCAGCGATCGTGGCTGATCACGACGGCGCACCCGGGGTACGCCTCGAGCGCCGACTCGAGCGCCCGCAGCGTGTCGACGTCGAGGTCGTTGGTCGGCTCGTCGAGGAGGAGGACGTTGCCGCCGGTCCGCAGCATCTTCGCCAGGTGGACACGGTTGCGCTCACCGCCGGAAAGGTCACCGACGAGCTTCTGCTGGTCGGATCCCTTGAAGTTGAACGACGCGACGTAGGCCCGACCGTTCACCTCGCGGCCGCCGACCTTCAACACGTCGTGGTCATCGGTGATCTCCTGGTACACGGTCCGCACCGGGTCGAGGGCATCGCGGGACTGGTCCACGTAGGCGAGGTCGACGGTGTCGCCGACCGTGAGGGACCCCGAGTCGGGAGCGGTCTCGCCGGACTGATCACCGTTCGCCGCCGCGACGATCATGCGGAACAAGGTCGTCTTGCCCGCGCCGTTCGGCCCGATGACCCCGACGATCCCGGCCCGCGGCAGCGAGAACGTGAGACCGTCGATCAACAGGCGGTCACCGAAGCCCTTCGACAGCTCGTTCGTCTCGATGACCACGTCGCCGAGGCGCGGGCCGGCGGGGATGGTGATCTCGAGGCGCTCGTCGCGCCCGCCCGCTGACTCGGCGTCGGCCTGGAGCTGTTCGTACGCGGCGAGTCGCGCCTTGCCCTTGGCCTGGCGCGCCCTGGGTGCCATGCGCACCCACTCGAGCTCACGCTCGAGGGTGCGTTGGCGCGAGCTCTGCTGCTTCTCCTCGAGCGCGAGCCGTTGCTGCTTCTGCTCGAGCCACTGCGAGTAGTTGCCCTCGAACGGCATGCCCTTGCCGCGGTCGAGCTCGAGGATCCAGCGCGCGACGTTGTCGAGGAAGTACCGATCGTGGGTGATGGCCACGACGGTGCCGGCGTACTCGGAGAGGAAGCGTTCGAGCCATGCGACCGACTCGGCGTCGAGGTGGTTGGTCGGCTCGTCGAGCAACAGCAGGTCGGGACGGCTCAACAGCAGCCGGCACAACGCGACGCGTCGTCGTTCGCCACCCGACAGTGTCGTGACCGTCACGTCGGGGGGTGGGCACCGCAGCGCGTCCATCGCGATCTCGACGTTGCGCTCCAGGTTCCACGCATCGGTCGCCGCGATGCGATCCTCGAGCTCTGCCTGTTCGGTCCCGATCTTCTCGAAGTCGGCGTCGGGCTCGCCCCACGAGGCGATGACCGTGTTGTACCGATCGAGCAGGTCGCGGAGCGGGCCGACCCCGTCCATGACGTTGCCGAGCACGTCCTTCGACTCGTCGAGGTGCGGTTCCTGCTCGAGCAGGCCGACGCTGAAGCCGGGTGTGAGGCGGGCCTCGCCGGTGTAGCCATCATCGGTGCCGGCCATGATCCGCAACACGGTCGACTTGCCCGCACCATTCGGGCCCAGCACGCCGATCTTGGCGCCGGGGTAGAAGGCGAGGGTGATGTTCTCGAGGACCTGACGATCCGGTGGGTGGAACCGGCCGACCTTGCGCATCGTGAAGATGAACTGTGCGCTCATGGCGGCGAGCGTACCCGTCGTGATGGGGGAGCTCTTCGGGCCCGTACGCGAAACGACCCGGCCCGAAGGCCGGGTCGTTCGGTCTCTGACTTCGACGAGGCGTCAGCGACGCTTGGCCGCTGCCTTGCGCTTGGCCGAAGCCTTGCGCCTGGCCGGAGCCTTCTTCTTCGCTGCTGCCTTGCGCTTGGCCGGAGCCTTCCTCTTCGCGGGCGCCTTGCGCTTGGCCGGAGCCTTGCGCTTCGCAGGTGCCTTCTTCTTTGCCGGTGCCTTGCGCTTGGCTGGTGCCTTGCGCTTCGCCGGTGCCTTGCGCGCCGGTGCCTTCTTCTTCGCAGGTGACTTGCGCTTGGCTGGCGCCTTCTTTTTGGCCGGAGCCTTCTTCGTTGGTGCCAAAGCTGCCTCCTCGGCGTGCTTGTTTGTCGACGCGTTTTCTATCAGTCGTGTCGTCGCGATTGCGGGAATGTCGCGAGTGCGTGTCGATGACGTCGCGTCCGACGCGCTGTCGCGCGTGACGTCGCGCACGTTCGCGCGCCCCGTCGAACGACTCGCGCGCGCCGTTGCCGGTGCCTTCGATGTCGTCGTAACGCGCGCTCGCGTGCGCTTGGTCGGCGCGACGACGTCGCGCTTCGCGTCGGCCTTCGCGTCGGTGTCGGGCGTCGCGCGAGCCGCGGTGAGGTCGGCGAGCGCGAGATCGATCCCGCGTCGCGGTTGGTCGAAACGTCGAACGACGAACGATCGATGCTCGCCCATGTCGAGGACTTCGCGTGCACTGCGAGGGGGAGGGTCACCCATCTCCTTCAGCGGCACGTAGCAGCGCGCGCCCGACGCGTTCACGTAGGCACCGTGCGAGGAGAATTCGACGACCTCTCCCTCTACGACTCCACCGATCGGGTGCTCGGCGACGAAGAGGGTGAAGGGCGTGGGCTCGTTGATCGGTGCCGGAGCCCGACGTCGACTGTGGGGGGCAGGATCGGTGGCCGTGGGGGTGGGGGCCGTCGCCGCGGTGGGCCGGGATCGGGACCGACCCGACCGGGCGGACGTCGGCGCCCCTGCCTCAGTGGTCTCCGGTCCCGGGGATCGAGCCTTCCGGGGGGCCTTGGGCGCGGCCTTCGCCGAGTCGTTCGGCCCGGCCGTCCCCGAGGCCTTCGCCGGCCTGCGGGCGGCCCCCTTCTTCGCGGGCGTGGCCGGCACGTCCTGCTTCGCCTGACGAACCGAACGCCGGCTGGCCGGCCCGCGGACGGGGCTACGAGCCACGAACACCCAGCCGATCGCCGGGACCGGCTTGCCCCCGATCAGCCGGCCCTCGTCGAAGAGCCAGGGATAGGTCCCATGGAACTCCTGGAACGAGTCGTTCGAGAGGACGGTCGCTCCCGCCTTGTCGGCGATCTGGAGCACGAAGGCGTCGCCCCTCCCGATCGCGCCGGCCGGGGGTGTGACCAGCTCGCCCGCGAGGATCGCCTCCTCGAACACCGGCGACTCCGACGAGGAGATGCGATGTCCGAAGGTGGCGTCGACGACGACCACCACCTGGTCGTGGGGGTGCTCGGCGACGAACGCCTGAACCGCCTCGTCGAGCTGGGCGAGGGATGGGTTGGTGCGACCCTCGGTCGCGATGTTCGAACCGTCGACGACGACGGTCGTGGTCGGCACCGCGGATGCGGCACTCCTGCGTGATGTCATGAGTTCTCTCTCTGTGGAACCGACCCGACCCGTCGCCCGCAGAGCTCGCTGTGCGACCAGTGATGGCGCACCCTCTACCGTGACGACCGTGATACGAGCCGCGTTCTTCGACTTCGGCGGAGTGGTGACCACTTCGCCCTTCGACGCCTTTGCGTCGTACGAGCAGCGTAGCGGCTTGCCGGTGGGCTTCATTCGGATGCTCAACTCGACCGACCCCGACACCAACGCGTGGGCGCGTCTCGAGCGCAATGAGCTCGACGTCGACGGCTTCGCGCTGGCGTTCGAGCTCGAGGCGAGAGCAGCGGGTCATTCGGTCGACGGACGAGCGGTGCTGTCGTGCCTCGCTGGAGACCTGCGACCGGCGATGCTCACGGCCATCGAGCGATGTCGCGAGCGAATGACGGTGGCGGTGCTGACGAACAACTTCCTTCCCGATCCTTCGCCCTCGTCGGGGAACGCGTCGGCCATGCGGGAGTGGCGCATCCCCGCGTTCGCCGATCTGTTCGACGTCGTCGTCGAGTCGGCGAAGGTCGGGATGCGAAAGCCTGATCCGGCGTTCTACGCGCTCGCGTGCGAGCTCGCAGAGGTGGAGCCGACCGAGGTCGTGTTCCTCGACGATCTCGGCGTGAACCTGAAGCCGGCCCGCGAGCTCGGGATGACGACGATCAAGGTGGAGGACCCGGCCGTCGCCCTCGAGGAGCTCGAGCGGGTCGTGGGCTTCCCGGTTGCTTGATGGCCTCGTCGCTTCGGCTCAGGTTCGCCCTCGGCTGCGCCTCGGGCTTCTTCGCCTCCGCTCCTCGGCGGGTACCCGATGGCCGCGGCGTACGGCTCAGTTGGGCTGGCGGCGATCGATGACGTCGAGGGGCGCGAACGCGAGGTCGATGACCTCGCGCTGCTCCTGGGCGTGAATGAGCGCCTTGCCCGTCGCAGTGCTGCCGGAATCCTGACGGGACACGCGACGGATCTCGAACCCGTCGCGATGGGCCTCGAAGAGTCGACCTTTCACGCCGTTCCAGGGGCCCATGTTCTCGGGCTCCTCCTGCAGCCAGATGATCTCGCGGCAGTTGGGGAAGTGGGCGAGCTGCTTGGCCACGGCCTCGTAGGGCCAGGGGAACAGCTGCTCGACCCGGGCGATCGCGACGGGGACCTTCAGCTCGTCGCGGCGCGCGACGGCCTCGTGGCCGATCTTGCCCGACGCCAGCACGAGCCTGGTCACCGCGGCCGAATCGATGTCGGAGCTGTCCGTGAGCAGCTCCTCGAACGACCCGGAGGTGAACTCCTCGAGACTTGATCGGTACGACCGCGCTCTCAGTCCCGACTTGGGGGTGAACACGATGAGGGGCTTGCGGACGCTGCGGTGCATCTGGCGGCGCAGGAGGTGGAAGTACTGCGCCGAGGTGGTGGCGTTGACGATCTGGATGTTGTCCTCGGCGGCCGCCGACATGAACCGCTCGATGCGGGCCGAGGAATGCTCGGGGCCCTGGCCCTCGTAGCCGTGTGGCAACAGCATCACGAGACCCGAGTGCTGGTCCCACTTGTCCTCGGCCGACACGATGAACTGATCGATGATGATCTGTGCGCCGTTCATGAAGTCGCCGAACTGCGCCTCCCACACGACGAGCGCGTCGCGGTTCGTGACCGAGTACCCGTACTCGAAGCCGAGCGCGGCGTACTCGCTCAGCAATGAGTCGTAGATCCAGTAGTGCGTGCCCGGCGGGCACACCGGCTCGAGGAGCAGGTGCTCGGCGCCGGTCTCGTAGCAGACGAGCGTGGAGTGTCGCTGCGAGAAGGTGCCACGCCGTGAGTCCTGACCGGCGAGCCGGACAGAGGTGCCCTCCTCGAGCAGAGTGCCGAACGCGAGCGCCTCGGCGAGGGCCCAGTCGACCTCACCGTTCAGGTAGGCCGCCGCGCGGTTCTCGAACTGCTTCGCGAGCTTCGGGTGGATGGAGAATCCCTCCGGCACCGTCGAGAGCGTGTCGACCAAGCGGTCGAGCTGCTCGGACGGGACGCCCGTCTCGACGTGGGGGAGCACTCCATCGGCCGGTGGATGGGGAAGTGCGATGACCTCTCCGGTGGGCGCGGCCTCACGGGTGTCGTCGAGCGCCTGCTGGAGCTTGGCGTTGAAGTCGACGAGCGCCTGCTCCGCCTCGTCGATGCTGATGTCGCCACGGCGAACGAGCGCCTCGGTGTAGAGCTTGCGCACGCTGCGCCGCTGGTCGATGGCGCGGTACATGAGCGGCTGGGTGTAGCTCGGATCGTCGCCCTCGTTGTGACCGTGTCGCCGGTAGCAGACCATGTCGACCACGACGTCCTTGTGGAACCGCTGCCGGTAGGCGAAAGCGAGCCGCGCGACTCGCACGCAGGCCTCGGGGTCGTCGCCGTTGACGTGGAAGATCGGCGCCTGCACGGTCTTGGCGATATCGGTGCAGTACTCCGACGAGCGCGCGGCGTCGGGTGAGGTGGTGAAGCCGAGTTGGTTGTTGATGATCACGTGGACGGTGCCGCCGACGCGGTAGCCCTTGATCATCGAGAGGTTGAGCGTCTCGGCCACGACCCCCTGGCCGGCGAACGCGGCATCGCCGTGCAGCAACAGGGGGAGGACCGGGAACCGGACCTGGCCCTCCTCGGGCGGGATGAGGTCCATCTTCGCCCGGGTCATGCCCTCGACGACCGGGTTCACCGCCTCGAGGTGCGAGGGGTTGGCCGCGAGCTCGACCGGCAGGGACTTGCCGGCCCGACTGGTGAAGGTGCCGGTCTGGCCCAGGTGGTACTTCACGTCACCCGAGCCCTGGATCGAGTCGGGATCGACGTGGCCCTCGAACTCCTTGAACAACTGCCCGTAGGACTTGCCCACGATGTTGACCAGAACGTTCAGCCGGCCGCGGTGGGCCATGCCGAGCACGGCGCTGTTCATGCCTTCGTCGGCGGCACGTTCGAGGATCGCATCGAGGATGGGGATGGCTGACTCGGCGCCTTCGAGCCCGAACCGCTTCTGACCCAGCCACTTCGTGGCGAGGAACTTCTCGAGCGCCTCCGCCGCGTTGAGGCGGTCGAGGATGTGGCGCTGCTCCTGGGGCTCGAGGC
>DATEEV010000335.1:0-4793 GCA_035281005.1 Microthrixaceae bacterium
GCCAGCGACGGCACGACGGCGGGCACGGCGCTCGTGCAGGACATCAACCCGGGCCCGGCGGACGGCGTCAACTTCGCCTGCGGCTGCAGCCTCGTCATCACCGACATCGACGGGTCGGCGTTCCTCCCCGCGACCGACGGAATCACCGGCCTGGAGCTCTGGACCTCCCGGCACCCCCTCCCCTGAATCGGCGGGCTCGATCGGCTCGTTCAAGAGCTCCTCGTGCAGGGCGCCGTATGTGCGGCGGAAACGAGCGCCGTTGGATGTCGCTCGAACGCGGCGCGAAACCGTCATGTGGGTGCTCCCCTCGAACGCGCCCGCGGACGCGTCATCGCCACGAAGGTGAGGCTCGGAGTGCGAGGTGCAGTCGAGTTGCCTCGTCGAGATTTGGTATCTGATCCGATACCAAACGGTAGGATGGTCAGATGGACGCCGGCCCACTCATCCGCACCACCCGACGCGGCGCCGGCCTCACCCTGCGAGCCCTGGCCGCCAAGGCCGGCACCTCTCATTCCACCCTCGCCGCGTACGAGGCCGAGCGAGTCACCCCGAGCGCCTCCACGCTCGACCGAATCCTCCGGAGCTGCGGCGTCGACCTCGTCGTCGAGGCCCGCCCCTCCATCGTCGGCCCCGACCCGGCCGCCCGCGGCCGTGAGCTGGTCGAGGTCCTCGACCTCGCTGCCCAGTTCCCGGCCCGCCACAGCCGCCAGCTCCAGGCCCCGGTCTTCGGCCGGTGACCACCCTCCCCGAGAAGATCGTCGAGCTGCACGTCGCGCTCGACCGGGCTGAGCTCGCCCACGCGTTCGGCGGCGCGCTCGCGCTCGCCTGGTGCACCGAACGCGCCCGCGGCACGATCGACATCGACCTCAACGTCTTCGTCGGAGTCAAGGAGCTCGAGCGCGTGCTCGCCGCGTTGCCCGATCCCATCGACCCGACCGACGAGCAACACTCCCTGCTCGAACGCGACGGTCAGGCCCGACTCTGGTGGGACACCACCCCGGTCGATCTCTTCCTGAACACCACCGACTTCCACGCCGCCGCCGCGCGCCGGTGCCGGTGGGAGGAGTTCCTCGGCACCTCCATCCCCTTCCTGTCGTGCGACGACCTCGCCGTGTTCAAAGCCTTCTTCGACCGGACCAAGGACTGGGCCGACCTCGAGGAGATGCGGGCCGCCGACTCACTCGACGTCGACCGGGTCGTCGGCGTGCTCGTCCGCCACCTCGGCCCCGACGACCATCGCGTCGAACGGATCCTGCAGCTCTGAGGGCCCCGGTTCTCGGTAGACAACGTTCGGGTTCCGACCTCTCGCCACCAAGTTCGACGTGGGGAACGGCTACGTCTGGTGCACCTTCACGTCGACCCGCAGGCCGGGTGGGGTGATGCGCTGGTGGCCGTCGGTGAAGATCAGATGTGCCCGCGGGCCTTCCTCGGTCGTGATCGTGTGGGCGATCCGCACCTTGTGGTCACGCTCGTCGCGTGGGTACCGCACGACGTCACCCGTGTGGACCTGATCGACGCACATGTGCCGGTAGTCGAAGTTCATGGCGTGACTCCGTTGTCACTGCGGCCAACCGGCCGCTGGGCTCATTCGATCAACCTCGGGGCCCTCCACGCTACGCCTCCTTCGCGCCGTCTCCCAGAGCCGGCCTCGGCAGCCGCACCGTGATCACCGTGTTGCCCGGCTCCGATGCGATCGAGATCTCACCGTGGTGCCGGTCCACCACGATCCGCCTCGAGATGTCGAGCCCCAGCCCCGTGCCCTTCCCCACGTCCTTGGTCGTGAAGAACGCCTCGAACGCCCGCGTCTGCACCTCCTCCGGCATGCCGACCCCCGTGTCGGCCACCTCCACCACCACCCGATCCGGCTCGGCCCGCGTCGAGATCCGCAGCGTGCCCCGTCCGTCCATCGCGTCAACCGCGTTGTCGATCAGGTTCGTCCACACCTGGTTGAGCTCGCCGGGCATCGCGTCGATCCGGGGGAGGCCCTCCTCGAACTCGCGCACCACCGTCACGCCCTCGCCGAGCTCGTGGCCGAGCACCACCAGCGTCGACACGATGCCCTCGACCACGTCGATCCGCTGCACCGTTGCCCGGTCGAGCTGCGTGTAGGACCGCACCGCCTCCACCAACCCCGACACCCGCCGCGTCGCCTCCGACACCTCCACCAACAACGCCCTCGTCGTCATCGTGCCCGCCACCCAGTCGAGCGCGGGGCCCAGCGTGTCGTCGTCGAGCGCGTCGGCCAGCCGCTCGCACCACTCGACCGTCGCCCCCGCCTCGCTCAGGCCCGACGCGATCCGCCACCCTTCCTCCACGCCATGCGAATCCAGCCAGTCGGTCAGCTCGTCCTCGCGCTCGGACCGCGCCAACGGATCCGAGCTCGCCGACGCCGGGTCGAGCTCGGCGCGCAGTGCCTCGATCGCCACGAACTGCTCCGCAGTCAGCGACCGTTCCGCCAGCTCGCCCAACGAGCGCAACAGACCATCCGCCGCGACCTGCAACCCATCGGCCGCACGCACCGCCGCCGCCGCCGGGTTGTTGATCTCGTGCGCCAACCCCGCGGCGATCGTGCCCAGCGCGACCAGGCCCGCCCGCTGGCGCGACAGCGCGTCGATGTTGCGGACCGTCTGGAAGAACCCGACGATCAGGTGCAGCCCGAATGGGAACCACTCGTCGGCCAGCTCGCGCAACACCGGGGCCGGCAGCCGCAGCACTCGGCCCGACGATGCCGCCCGACCCGTCCCGAGATAGCCACCGACCTCCGACCATGCCCGGAACCCGCCGGCCCACTGGCCCGGGTTCTCGAGGACCGCACCGACCTCCTCGTCGTTCCCCGTCCGACGCACCACCTCGACGCGCCCGTCGAGCAACACCCACCAGTAGTCGGCGGGAGCCCCCTCCGAGAACAACACGTCACCCGCGACGAAGCGCACCTCCTCCGAACGCGTCATCAGCGTGTGCAACTGCTCGTCGCTCAGGCTCTCGAACAGGAACAACCCGCGCAGCTCGTCGACATCCATCAGCTTCCCCTCAGATCGTCGCCAGGTACCGGTGGACCAGGTACACCGACATCGCACCCTCACCCACCGCCGATGCCACCCGTTTCATCGAGTCGAGCCGCACGTCCCCCGCCGCGAACACACCGGGCACGCTCGTCTCCAACCCCAGCGGCGCCCGCGACAGCGGCCATTCCTTCGCCCGATCCCCCGCCAACAGGTCCGGGCCGGTGATCACGAACCCCTTGTCGTCGCGCACCACCGCGTCGCCCAACCAGTCGGTGCGCGGCGACGCGCCGATGAAGACGAACAGCCACTCCGCCGGCACCTGCTCACGAGCTCCCGCGGCCCGGTCGGCGATCGTGAGCGACTCGAGCCGCCGGTCGCCATGGCCCTCGACCACTTCCCACCCCAATCGCACCTCGATGTTGTCCGCCGCCTCGATGCGCTCGACGAGGTACTGCGACATCGACTTCTCCAACGAATCGGCGCGTGCCAGCATCACCACCCGCCGCGCGTGGCGCGCCAGGTTCAACACCGCCTGGCCCGCCGCGTTCGCGGCGCCGACCACGTACACGTCGTCGCCCTTCACCGACCCCGTGTCGCTCGCCGTCGCGCCGTAGTACACGCCCCGCCCGGTGCGCTCGGCCAGGCCCGGCGCGTCCATCATCCGGTACGACACGCCGGTCGCCACGAGCACCGCGCGCGCCTCGATCGACGATCCGTCGCCGAAGCACACCGCCCGCACCGGGTCGCGCACCTCGAACCCGGCCACGTCGCGCGCCAGCACCATCTCCGCGCCGAACCGCTTGGCCTGGGCCACCGCCCGGTGCGTGAGGTCCTCACCCGACAGGCCCCGCGGGAACCCGAGGTAGTTCTCGATCGCCGCGCTCTGCCCGGCCTGCCCACCGGGTGCCTCGCGCTCGACGACCACCGTCGCCAACCCCTCCGACGCCGCGTACACCGCGGCGGCGAGCCCGGCCGGCCCCGCCCCCACCACGCACAGGTCGTAGAGCGGCTGCGACGCGGTCGTGGAGATCCCCAACGCATTGGCGAGGTCAATCGTGGACGGCGCGCGCAGCGTCTCGCGCTCGGGCATCACCACCAGCGGCAGGTCGTCGGGGCCGGCCTCTGCCACCTTCTGCAATCGCCGGGCCTCCTCGTCGCGCTCGAGGTCGAGCCATTCGTAGGGCACGTGGTTGCGGGCCAGGAACGTCTTGACCTCGTAGCTGCCCTCCGACCACCGGTGCCCGACCACCCGCAGGTCGGTCGAGGCGACCGGATGCGCGGCGCGCCAGTCGTCGAGCAGGTCGTCGATCACCGGGTAGAGCCGCTCATCGGGCGGGTCCCACGGCTTGAGCAGGTAGTAGTCGAGGCCGATCTCGTTGATCGCCCGGATCGCGGCCTCGGTGTCGGAGTACGCCGTCAGCAGCACGAGCTTCGCCCCCGGCGCGTCGTCGCGGGCCCGCGAGAGGAATTCGGTGCCGGTCATCCCCGGCATCCGCTGGTCCGAGGCGATCAGCGCCACCTGCCGGTCCCGCAGGGCGAGCTGGGCGAGCACCTCGAGGCCCTCCTCACCGGAGATCACCCGCACGATGCGGTAGTCGCCGCCGTAGCGGTTCCGGAGGTCCCGCGCGATGGCCTGCGACACCCCTTGATCGTCATCCACCGTCAAGATGGTCGGCTTCGGCACCCTTGCCCCTCGCTCGATCGGCGCGACGAGGCTATTCCCGTTCGGCGCCCCGGCGAGTCGTCGCGAACCCGTGCCGACGCCCGTTCCACCGCGCGAACATCGGG
>DATEEV010000336.1:0-2084 GCA_035281005.1 Microthrixaceae bacterium
CGCGCACGGGGTTCACCAGCACGGCATCCGCACGCCGCAACGCGGCGAGGCTTCGCGAGTAGTTGTCGTCGGTCTCGAAAAGGATCGGTGTCCAGCCTTCGCCACCCCATCGTGAGTTGATCTCGGCGACGCGTTTCTCGATGTCCTCGCGGTAGGCGGCGTAGGCCGGCACCCCCTCGCGCGACGGATAGCAGAACGCTCCGAAGGTGACCTGGCCGCGCCACGACGGATCGCGTTCCAGCAGCGTCTCGAAGGCGTCGAACCCACGCAGGAGGTTCTTCGACAGCTCGATGCGGTCGACCCGCACCAGGAAGCGCCGTCCGCCGACCTCGTCCTCGATGCGGGCAAGCTCGGCGTCGGTCTCGGGCGAGTGGGCGTCGCGCACCAGTCGTTCGGGGTCGATCCCGAGCGGCGCGACGAAGGTCGGGGTCAACGAGGCGGCCGCGGAGCAACCGGCGAAGTTCATCGCCCAGCGGTGTGTGTGGAACCCACAGGCACGAAATCCGCAGAGCCCGTCGAGCAGCTCGGCCGCCACTGCCTCCGGGAGGACGCTGATCTCATCGGCGGTGCAGAACGGCGTGTGATGGAAGTGGACGGTGCGCAGGTCGGGCCGGCGCTCGGCCAGCATCGAACCCAGCAACGACAGGTGGTAGTCCTGCACCAGCACGATCGCGCGGTCGTCGCAGTGCGCGGCGACGGCGTCGGCGAACTGGCGGTTCACCTCTCGGTAGTCCTGCCACGCCTCGCGCCACCGGTCGTCGAACCGTGGCTCGCGGCTGAGCGCCCAGAGGTCGTGATGGAGGAACCACAGCGTCTCGTTCGCGATCACGTCGTAGGCGTGGTGGTAGCGAGCCTCGTCGACCGAGAGCAGGTGGAGGTCGAATCCCTCGGTCTGCACGACGCCTCGCCCCGCAGCGACGCGATCGCCGTCGGAGATCGCCGCCGCGAACCACGACGCGCTGTGACCCAACGAGGCCAGACCTGACACGAGCCCGCCCGAGCCGCGCCGCGCCTCGAGCTGGCCGTCCTCGCTCACGACGAACGACGCAGGGCCTCGGTTCGAGACGATGACCACCTGTTCGTCGACCACGTCCACAACCTAGAGGCGCAGCCGGAGGCTCTACGCGGAGGCGCTGGGCCCGCGTAGCCTCCTCACCCATGTCGACCCGAGCTCGCCGTCCGGCGCGCCGGGTCGTCGCCGCCCCGGACAAGTTCCGTGGCACCGCCACCGCCCCCGACGTTGCTCGCGCCGTGGCCAGGGCTGCCCGCAGCGCGGGATGGGCCTGCGACGAGGTCCCGATGGCCGATGGGGGAGAGGGGACCCTGGCCGCGTTCGGTGGTCCCAACCGCACCACGGTCGTGACCGGCCCACTCGGTGACGCGGTGAGCGCAGGCTGGCGTCTCGATCGCGCCACCGCGGTGATCGAGACCGCCGCCGCGTCGGGCCTTGCTCTGGCCGGTGGGCCGGAGCGCAACGACGCCGTGGCCGCGGCGACGACCGGGACCGGAGAGCTGATCATGGCCGCCGTCGAGGCCGGCGCCCGCAAGGTGATCGTCGCGGTCGGCGGGTCGGCCACGACCGACGGCGGCCTCGGCGCGATCCGTGCGCTGCACCTCCCCCGCCTGCGGGGGGTCAAGCTCGTCGTGGCCTGTGACGTGTCGACCCGCTTCGTCGACGCCGCGGAGGTGTTCGCTCCCCAGAAGGGCGCATCGCCGAGCCAGGTCGAGCTCCTCCGTCGCCGACTCGAACGGCTGGTCGAGGTGTACCGCGACGAGCACGGAATCGACGTGTCCGGATTGGAGGGATCGGGCGCGGCCGGCGGCTTGGCCGGGGGCCTCGCTTCCATCGGCGCCACCCTCGAATCGGGCTTCGACCTCGTCGCCGAGGAGCGAGGGCTGGCCGAGGCGCTCGAGGACGCCGATCTCGTCGTCACCGGCGAGGGCTTCGTCGACGACGAGTCGTTCCACGGCAAGGTGGTGGGCGGTGTCGTGGAGATGGCCGAGACCGACGGAGTGGCGTCCTTCGTCGTTGCCGGCGACTTCTTCGACGGCACCGAGGAGCGCGTCGAAGGCGTGTCGCTGGT
>DATEEV010000337.1:0-8356 GCA_035281005.1 Microthrixaceae bacterium
CGCCCCACTCATGGGCGATGGAGGGATGGACCGAGCTGATCTTCGAGGGCGGCAACCTGGCCGACATCGCCGTGCCGCTCGCGGTGCTCACCGGGTTCGCGGTGGTCGCGATGACGGCCGCGCTGGCGAGGCTGCGTCGGCACCTGTGACCGGGCTCGAGGCCCCCGCCGGGCCCCCGCCGCCTGACCGTCAGCTACGCCACAGGAGGCCGAGGTCTCCGGAGGTGACGAGGCCCGACGAGATCGCGTGGTCCACGAGGGTCCGACGACGGTCGAGCGCGCGGGTCGCCTGGTCGCCGCACAGGCCTCGCACACCAGCGCGGTGCAGCTTCTGGCAGAGATGGTCGAGCTGACGGTTGAGTTTGGTGATGCTCCATCCCAGCGAAGCGGCCGCGACATGGCTGGAGGGGATCGTGTCGACACCCGCCAGTCTCGACGCGCTCAGCGCAACCAGCAGCAGATGCTGGTTGACGGTGAGGGGCACGACGCCGAAGTCGATCGTGGAGGTCGCCGCCGGCACGACGTCATGGGACGCCACCTCGGCGCGCCCGACGAGCTCACACACGAGCTCGTAGGTGCCGGGCCCGCAGCTGAACCGCACCGTCGTGCGCGCACTGGTGATCGAGAACTGGCCCGCAGGCGCCACCGACGCGCGCGTGGCCACGTCGTCCTCGATGTCGAGCGCGATGCGCCGGCTGTGGTTCTGCAGCCACCAGACGTCGTTGCGGTGCACGAAGCGACCCACGACGCGGTGCATGAACGGGTTCTCGTCGATCACCAGGTCGGCCGCACGGCCGAAGGTCAGCGAGCCGCCCCGTTCGAGCCTCCACCGCTCGTCGAGGAACTCGACCTCGAGCGTCGAGCCCGCCGCAACCTGATCCGGGACCAGCGTCTCAGGCATAGGTGGACTTCCTCTCGTCCGGATCGAACCGCCACAGCGCGAGGCCCATCGTGACGACCGCCCCGACGACGAGCACGAGGACCGCCGCCACGATGGTCGAGGTCGCGCCGCGCTCGAGGAGTGCCGCGCGGAACCCGCGAACGGCCCAGTAGGTGGGCGTGAACCGTCCGATCGCCTGAACCCAACCCGGGAGTGTGCCGAAGGGGACGAGCGCGCCGCCCAGGCCCGCGAGGAGGAGCGCGCCCACGTAGGCGAACGCATTGAACTGTGCCTGCGATCGCGAGATCGCACACGCCAGGAACCCGTAGGCGACCACGAACAGCGCGAAGGCCGCGGCGACCGCCGCCAGGCCGAGCACCGATCCCTCCACGCGGAGGCCGAAGGCGAGCATGCCGACCCCGAAGAGGAGGGCGAGCTGGACGAGTTGCTGCACGTAGGCGATCGACAGCTTGCCCGTGACGATCTCACCCGAGGTCACGCCGAGGGCTCGCATCCGGTTCCAGGTGCCCCAACTGTGCTCGCCCAGGTAGTAGTAACCGAGCGTCGCGGTCGACATGAACGCGAACATCGTCGCCTGGCCCGGCACCGCCAGCAACGCGCCGGACACGTCCGGAAGACCCTCGACGAATCGCAGGTAGACCCCGAACGAGTCCTCGACGAAGGCCATCAACACGATGGGCATCACCAGGTACGCGGCGACCGGGAGCGGCTCACTCCGGATGAGCGCGGCCTCGTGACGGCCGATCTCGGCGACGGCGCGACGCCTCATGTCACCCCCACCTCCCCGACGACCGGCCCGGCACCGGTGAGCCGGCGGAAGGCCTGCTCGAACGTGGGCTGGGACATCGCCGCCGATTCGAGGGCTTCCCGCGCGGGCCCGAGTCGATCGAGCACCGTCGACAATCGCTCGCCGTCGGGCAGGGTGATCGTGAACCGGGCGGGATCGCCGGCGTCGGCGACAGACCATGCGTCGAGCGGTGGGGGCAGGGCGACGCCGGGTCGGTCGAAGCGCAGCTCCACGACCCTGTCCGCGAACCGGCGGGCGAGCTCGTCGGGACGACCCTCGGCCACGACCCGACCGTTCGCGAGCATCACGACCCGCGCGTCGAGCTGCTCGACCTCTTGCAGGTAGTGCGTCGAGTACAACACCGCGGCACCCCGATCGGCGCGTCGCCGGATGGAGGCGAGGAGCTCGACACGGGTCTCGACGTCGACACCCGCGGTGGGCTCGTCGAGGAGGACGAGGCGGGGATCAGGCACGAGGGCGGCAGCGGCGTGCACTCGACGACGCTCGCCCCCCGAGAGATGGCGGACCTTACGATCGAGCACCGCCGCGATGAGCAGCTCGGAGGCCACCTCGACGATGCGATCCTCGAGCTCCGGGCCTGACAGTCCGGCCAGCCGCCCGAAGTGTCGGAGGTTCGCACGCGCGCTGAGCGTCGGGTAGAGCGCCTCGTCCTGTGGCGCGAGGCCCAATGTCGCCACCATCCGATCGACCGAGCCCGCGGTCGGTTGCAGGATGCCCGCGATGATCGACACGAGCGTGGACTTGCCGGCACCATTCGGGCCGAGCAGCGCGACGACCTCGCCGCACCCAACGGTGAGGCTCACGCCGTCGAGCGCCGTGACGGGCTCGGCACCCTCGTCGTAACGATGCCGGAGGCCATCGACCTCGAGGGCCGCGGTCACGACCTCCACCTCCCGAACGCGCGTCGCAGACCTCGCGGTGCGGATGCCACGATGCGCGCCGCGTGAGCGAGCATCACGGTCCGGCTGCCGTCGATGACCATCAGCACGGTGTCACCGTTCTCGAGGTCGACATGGGCCTCGTAGAAGTCGTCGACCAACGACGATCCTGACGGCCGATGGACCCGCTGTCCCGGTGGGTGTCGTCCCTTGAGCACGCCGGTGACCGGATCGAAGGTGCTGTCGGGCTCGTAGCGCTCCACGAATTCGTGCGCCGCCCGCTCGAGCTCCGGGCGCGGCGACGGGCCCTCGCCGAGGTTCGGCCAGACGCGGGACGCGTCATGGAGCTGCTTGCGCCATGCGTGGAGCGCCACCGGGTTGAGGATCCGTGCGACCAGCCAGATTCCTCGACCCCGCGCTCGGGCGATCGTGCGGAGCACGAGACGGAAGTTGAGGGCGAAGCCGATCCCCTGGGACTGCCAGTCGGGTCGGACGCATCCTGCGATCAGCAACACCGTGGGCCGGCCCGCGAGCACGAGGAACTCGTAGATGAGGAATCCGACCACGACGTCGCCGATGGAGGCGATCTCGACCTCCGACCTCGCGATCAGCTGGTCACGTCGGGCCTCCCACTCGGACACCGCCCAGCTGCGTTCGGGAGGGATCCCGGGCGTCATCGACGCCGCCACCACGTCGGTGAGGCGGTCGAAGACCGCGTCGGCCTCGGCAGTCGGCAGCGTCGCCAACCGCACGTGGCGCACCCGTGTCGTCGGTGATCCCGCCGTCACGGCACCTCGATCCCGAGGAGACGGAGTTGTTCGCCGTAGAGCTGCGGGAGCCCGAGGCGCGCCATGGCGGGCAGCCGCTCGAGCCCGCGGACCAGGTCGACCTTCCATGGCTCCTGCCCGACGATCTCGATGAGTTGGGGATGCGCCGCGAGCGCGGTGAGGATCAGGTCGGGCGCGTCGTAGACGGCCGCCGACCGAACGTCGGGGTTGTCCACAAGGAGCTCGATGAACCAATCCCAGTGGTCGCGCAGGAGGGCCTCGAAGAAGGGCCGCGCGATGGAGATCATGAGGGACGCCTGCCGCACGTCGATGGTGTCGAGGGATGCGGGGTCGCTGAAGAAGTCGTTCATGAAGACCGGGTCGAGCAGGTTCGCGAGGATCGCAGAATTCATCCGAGCCTTGGCGGCGCGGAGGTTCACGTCCACCCGCGGGCAGCGTTCCGCCGCCAGCGCCGTCGCCTCGGACACCAGGCGCGCCGGTTCACGGAGCTCGCCCGGCAGCTGACTGGCGTCGAAGGTGCCGTCCTCCCCGTTGAAGACCAGGGCCTTGCCTGCAGTCAGGGAACGGAGCGCGTCCGCGAGCGCCAGGTCCTGGAGGTCGGTGAGCGACAGCCGCATGGTGGGCGAGGACCCGGCGAGCGCAGCCGTTCGCGCCAGCCAGGGCTCGATCACGCGTGCGAAGCGCGCGGGATAGACCTCGACGAGATGCTGGACCACGTCGACCGGTGAGGTGGCGACCTCGAGCTCAGAGGCGATGTCCTCGAACAGCTCGCCCCGGTCGGTGACCATCTGCTGGTACACCTCACAGAACGGGGCCTCGTCGGTCTCGTCCCCGCCCGACGAGCGCGCCACCTGCACCGAACCGAGGAACACCGCGACCGCCACCAGGGCACCGGACGCGGCGAACGCCAGGCGACGCCGCCGGTTCGGGGGCGGTTTCGGCGGCGACCCTCCGACGGCGGTGAGACGGCGCAGCTCGACCTCCAGCGCCTGCCCCAGCTCGCGCGCGGTCGGTCGACGCTGGTGGTCACGCGCGAGCGCCCGACCGAGGATGTCCCGAGCCTCGGCCGACACCGCGTCCCCGAGCGGTGAACCGTCGAGGCGGATCGTCTCGGACTGGACCCGGGCGAGCAGCGCGCGGAACGGCAGCTCCTCCTCTCCGAACGGCACCGCACCGCTGGCGGCTGCCCAGAGCGTGAGGGCGAGCGAGTACACGTCGTTGGCGGGAGTGGGCCGCGCCCCGTCGAAGAGCTCCGGGGGCACGTAGCGGAGGCTGCCGCGGAGATGCTCGAACGTACCGAGCGTGCCGTCGGCCCGGATCGCGATCCCGAAGTCGCAGAGGCGGGCGGTGCCGTCGAGGCCGAGCAGCACGTTCGAGGGCTTGACGTCGCAGTGGATCACGCCGCGGTCATGGGCCACGGCCAGCGCGTCGGCGACCTCCACCCCCCGCGCCAGGACCTCGGTGATCGACGACGGGCCCGACTGACGTCGCGTCTCCAGGTTCTCGTCCGACACGCGTTCGAGCACGAGGAAGCCGACTCCTGCGGCCGAGACGCCCGCATCGAAGAGCGTGAGCACGTTCGGATGATCGGAGACCGACGCCTGGACCACGGCCTCGCGGGGCATGCCCTGGTCGAGCAGGCGCGCGTCGAGGAGGAACTTGACGACCACCTGGCGGTCGAGCAGACGGTCCTCGACGGCGTAGATCCGCGACGAACCGCGGTCGAGCCGAATGGCGCCGACGAATCGACCCGGGAAGCGGTCTCCGATGAGCTGGTCGAACTGGGCCTGGTCGACCTGGGGCGGATCCATCTCAGGATCCGGAGGCGTGGGCGGTCCTCGCATGCTCGCCAGTCCCTCCGTCTCCATCCCCACGACTTGAAGCCTGTCGGATCTTAACGACCCATTTCGAGGTCGACCAGGGTCGGAGCGGATCATGTGGGGAGGTTCCCGAGCGACATCGGCATCGTGGCCCGCTTCGTCAGCAACAGCTCGAACGAGCGCACGACCAGCCGCCGGGTGTCAGCGGGATCGATGATGTCGTCGACGTGGCCGCCCTCGGCCGCCGCCAGGGGATGGTGGAGCGCGTCGACCACACGCTGGCGCAATCCCGCTCGAGCCTCAGGACCTTGTCGCTCGAGTTGTCGCGCGTAGAGCACCTCGACTGCCGCGTCGGGGCCGAGCACCGCCGCGTCGGCATCGGGCCAGGCGAAGACGAGGTCGGCGCCGACCGACCGGGAATTCATGACGATCCATGCCCCGCCGTACGCCTTTCGAAGCACCACGGTCACCCGAGGCACCGAGGCCTCGCAGAACGCGTAGAGCAGCTTGGCGCCGTGGCGGATGATGCCGTCACGCTCCTGGGCCGGACCCGGCAGGAACCCCGGTACGTCGACCAGCGTGAGCAACGGGATCCGGAAGCGGTCGCACAGACGGACGAACCGGGCCCCCTTGGCGCTCGCGTCCCCGTCGAGCGATCCGGCCAGGTGCGCCGGCTGGTTGGCGACGACGCCGACGACGCGACCATCGAGCTGCCCGAGACCGACGACGAGGTTCCGTGCCCACTCCGCGGAGAGCTCGAGGAACGAGGCGTCCTGGTCGAGAACGTCGTCGATCACCCGGCGAACGTCGTAGGCGAGTCGATGATCGCCCGGCACCGTTGCCGCCGCGACGAGGGTGGCTCGTTCCGGTCGGTCGGTGGTGACGACGCGGCCCGGTGGCGCGTCGGCCAGGTTCGGCGGGAGGAGGGCGAGCACCTCCCGCACCAACTCCAGGCAGTCAGCCTCGTCCTCTCCGACCAGCGCGCACAGCCCACTCTTCTGAGCGTGCACCTCGGAGCCCCCGAGCTCGTCGTGGGTGACATCCTCGCCGAGCGCCTGTCGGACGACCGCCGGGCCGGTCAGGTAGAGGTGGGCGCCGGTCCGCGACATCACCACGAGGTCGCACAGCGCCGGGGCGTAGGCCGCCCCGCCGGCGCAGGGCCCGAGCACCACCGCGATCTGCGGCACGACGCCCGACATCCGGACGTGTCGCGTGAAGATCGCCCCGAAGCCGGCGAGCGAGTCCACGCCCTCCTGGATGCGGGCCCCGCCGCCGTCGTTGATGTTCACGTACGGCACGCCGTTCTCCGCGGCGAGGTCCATCACCTTGGCGACCTTGGCGGCGAACTCCGCGCCCAACGATCCACCGAGCACCATCGCATCCTGCGAGCTGATCGCCACATGTCGCCCGTCGACCATGCCGAAGCCCACCACCACGCCGTCACCGTGGGGGGCGCGGTGGTCGAGTGCATCCTGGGGGGGTCGTCGCCGTCGGAAGACGTCGAGCTCGACGAACGAGCCGGGGTCGACCAATTGCTCGATGCGCTCGCGGGCGGTCCATCGTCCGTCGCGGTGACGCGCGGCGATGCGCACGGGGTCGCCGCCGACCACCGACGAGCGCACATCGGCGACCTGCTCCGCGGCGGACATCGCGACCGAATCGGTCTCGGGAGCCGGCGCCGCGGGCACGGACCGCAGCGCGGCATTGCTCGACGCCTCCGCGTCGCTGAGCAGCGTCATCGCGCCACCTCCATGGTCGGTCTGCAGACGAGCTCGAGGATCGCCCGGGTCGCGTCGAACTCGCTGCGAGGATCGTCACCCGTCGCGTCCAATCGAACGCCTCCGGGCCAGGCATGACCGACACCGTCCACGACCACGAGCTGCACGGCCGCCCCGCCGACGGGATCAGGGGCGGTCCAGGCGGTCCCACCGCACACCACTTCGGCCTCACCCCAGCGAAGCCGACGCATCGCCACCAGTCGGTCGAGACGGCGCAACGGTGACGCGAGACGATGCCGGCCGGCCTCTGACCGTCTCACCCCACCGAGGGGAACCCGTCGATCGGCCGAGCCGTGCACATGGAGCACGTGGGGCCCCGTCCGGCCGCTGGGAAGGCCGGGCGGGACCCCGCCAACCGCAACGACCCTCGCCACGAGGTCGGAGCGGTCGAACCCGAGGCGGTAGGCCATCGCGGCGCCCTCGGAGAAGCCGGCGACAGTGGCCTCGCTCCCGCCCCACTGCGTACAGATCGCCGCCAGGACGCTCGCGTCGTCCGCGGCCGACCACGAGTGCCCGACGCCTTGCGGGGCGACGACGCGCATCCCCGCCTCGACGAGCACGCCGGCCCGGGCCTGGCACACGATGCTGCGAGCGGACGCTCCGTGTCCGTGGAGCAGCAGGCACAGCGGGCCGTCCCCGGCGATCAGCGCCGGACGCGGGCGTGCGCCCGCCACGACCTCCACGACCTCCCAGCCGGGGGGCGGACGCAATCCGGCCGTGCTCACGCCGAGGCCCATCGCAACGTCACGACGACCGGTTGGGTCGATGCGGTCGGGACCCGACGGGTGACCATGATCGGGCACGACACCCGCCCGCCGGCGCCCTCGAGGGGCCACGCCGCCATCGCCGCCTCGGGGTCGGTGATGGCGGTGAGGGAGCCGAAGTCGGTGTGGACAGCGGCGCGGTGACGACCGGCCAGTCGAAGGCGGCCCGAGCTGGAGGTGGTCGGCACCTCGACGGGCCCGAGCGGTGTCTCGACCGCGACGGTGCCGGGCCCGGGCGGTTCGACGACGATGCCGAGCCCCACCGACCACCAGGCCGGCGCGGCTGGTCCGGGGATCGCCGACACGACCAGTCGAACGGTGTCGTCGTCGACGACCTCCACCTCGGCGTCGATCGCCTCGACGAGCTCGCTCCGGTTCGGGTCGATCCAGCGAAGTCGGTGGAGGTCACCGTCCGAGCGCATCGACGGGACCGGAGCTGGTTGCCAGCACTCCGGGTCCACCCCGCCGTCGACGCTCCAACTCCATGGCCCGACCGCGACGAGTGGTGTGATGCCACCCCAGGACCGGATCGCAGGACCGAGTGGCTCCGGTGCGGCGAATCGTCGCACCCACGGGTGACCAGCGTGTCGGAGCTCGACGAGCTCACCCGCCTCGACGCG
>DATEEV010000338.1:0-2770 GCA_035281005.1 Microthrixaceae bacterium
TCACGATCGCCATCGGGCACCTCGGCCAGCTGATCCGGGCCTACTGCGGCGACGGAAGCCAGTGGGACCTCCGCATCCGCTACTGGTCCGAGGACGTCCCGCTCGGCACGATGGGCCCGATCGTCGCCAACCTCGACGACGTGCCCGAGCACTTCCTGGTGATGAACGGCGACGTGCTCACTGACCTCGACTACGCGGCGCTCGTACAGGGCCACATCGGGTCCGGGGCACCGATCACGGTCGCGACCTACGCCCGGACCGTGAAGATCGACTTCGGTGTGCTCGAGATCGGCGGCGACGACAAGGACCGGATCGTGGCGTTCCGGGAGAAGCCGGTCGAGTCGTTCTCGGTGTCGATGGGCATCTACGCGCTCAGTCGCTCCACCCTCGAGCGCTACGAGGGCGGCCAGGCGCTCGGTTTCGACGAGTTGGTGCTCGATCTGCTCGACACCGACGACCAGCCTCGGGTCCACCCGTTCGACGGCTACTGGCTCGACATCGGTCGACCCGATGACTACGACACGGCCAACGAGGAATGGGACCGCCTCCGGCCGCTGCTGCTGCCCACGACGTGACCGCGCTCTCCAAGTGACTGCTCGCTCCGTGAGTGGGCCCTCCTCGGGCCCTGACGTCCACGTCCTCGTCTACACCGACGCCGAAGTCGTCGGCGGCGCGGAGATGACGATGGCGAAGGTGTTGGGTGGCCTGCCGCCGCGCTTCACGGTGACGGTGGTGGCCATCGACGGCGTGTCCGGCGACTCGGTCCCCCGGTGGATCGCGGACCATCGCCCCGGGACCGAGTTCCGCCAACTCCCGCGAATCGATGGAGCGAAGGACGTCCGGGGGATGTGGGCCCACCGGCGCCTCTACGCCGAGCTGGCGCCCGACGTCATGCACTTCAACCTGTCGTTGATGCCGTCGTGTCAGTGGGCGCTGGCGACCGCTCTCACCCGGCGCACCCCCGTGCTGGTCGTCGAGAACTCGCCGATGGGCTCCTGGTCGAAGCCGTCGAACCTGCTGAAGAGGGTGACGTCGAAGCGGGCGCAGGCTCACGTCGCGGTCGGCGAGCGCACCGCCCGCATGATCGAGGAGTCGGCCGGCCTTCCCGCCGGGTCGGTGGGGACGCTGTACCACGGGGTGCCCGAAGTGGCCCGCGACATCCCCCGGGAGCCCCACGACGGGCCGATCATCGTCAACGTCGCCCGACACGATCTGGTCAAGGGCATCGACGTGCTGTTGCATGCGATGACCCACCTGCCCGACGACGTCGCGTTGGTACAGATCGGCGGCGGGCCGAGCACCGACGAGCTGGTCGCGCTTCGCCGCGAGCTCGGCCTCGAGCATCGCGTCGAGTTCCGCGACCTGCCATGGGAACAACGTGCGGCGGACCAGCTCGCCGGCTTCGACCTGTTCGTCCTGCCCTCGCGCATCGAGGGCCTCCCGGTCACGATCATGGAGGCGATGCTTGCCGGGCGGGCCATCGTGTCGACCGACGTCGGGTCGGTCCGCGAGCAGATCACCGACGGCGAGACCGGCCTGATCGTGGCGCCCGAGGACCCCGAGGCGCTGGCGGCAGCGATCGCCGAGCTGCTCGCCGATCCCGACCGGCGCGCGGAGATGGGCAGGCGGAACCGGGAGACCGCCGAGCGACTCTTCACCGTCGAGGCGACCGTCGAGCGGTACGTGACGCTGTACGACGGGCTGGTCGCGAACACCGGACGGCCCCTACCCTCGACGCGATGACGACACCCACCGGCCTCGCCGAGCTGGCCCGTGCCGAGGGTCTCGAATGGCGTTCCTCGGCCGATTCCGGCCGTTCCGTGGTGGCCGTGCAGGGCCTCGGCTTCGTGGGCGCCGCCATGGCGATCGCCGTGGCCTCGGCGCTCGACGCCGACGGTGAGGCGCTCTTCGACGTCGTCGGGGTCGATCTCGACGATCCCGCCGGCCGGGCCCGCATCGATGCGCTGAACTCGGCACGGTTCCCGTTCGAGACCACCGACGAGGCGCTCACCGCCGCGCTCCGCGCCACCCGGGAGCGCGGAAACCTGCTCGCCTGTGCCGACTCGAGCGCCTACTCGCTCGCGGAGGTGGTCGTCGTCGACGTGCCCCTCGACATCGACTGGCGGTCCGCCACGCCCGAGCTGCGCCTGGCCGGCTTCGAGGCCGCGATCCGCACCGTCGGGCGACACGTGCGCCCCGGCGCGCTGGTGCTGGTCGAGACGACCGTTCCCCCCGGCACCACCGAGAAGGTCGTGGCGCCGCTCCTCGCCGAGGAGCTGTCGGCCCGAGGCCTCGATCCCGACTCCGTGCTGCTGGCGCACAGCTACGAGCGGGTCATGCCCGGCGCCGACTACTTCGACTCCATCGTCAACTTCTGGCGCGTGTTCGCCGGCCACACCGACGAGGCGGCGAAGGCCGCCGAGGGTTTCCTGACCCGGATCATCGACACCGACCGCTTTCCGCTCACCCGGCTCAGCAACACCACTGCGTCGGAGACGGCCAAGGTCATGGAGAACACGTTCCGGGCCACGACCATCTCGTTGATGGAGGAGTGGGGCCGGTTCGCCGAGACGGTCGGCATCGACCTGTTCGAGGTGGTCGACGCGATCCGGGTCCGCCCGACGCACGCCAACATGCGCACGCCGGGGTTCGGCGTCGGCGGCTACTGCCTGACCAAGGACCCGCTGTTCGCCAAGCTGGCGTCGGCGGAGCTGTGGAACACCCCGATGGAGTTCCCGGTCTCGTCGGCCGCGGTGCGGATCAACGACGA